>JAPKCP010000238.1 GCA_028822885.1 Yoonia sp.
GATTTTAACGTTCATGTGAGAAAACCTTGAGTAAATCAGCAGGTGGTGTTTTGGCCAAACGCCGCGCGGGCAAGAGGGCTGCAACCACCGCCGCAAGGATCGCGAACAGGAACAATTGCGCGTAATCCCAAGGGAACAAATACATTGGCAACTGCCACCCAAATGCCGCGACATTGACAACGGCCAACAACGCCCACGCAAGCCCCAAACCAAGCGGGAGGGCAATAAAAGCTGTCAGAACCGCGAGCAGAATGGCACGCAAAACTTCAAGCCAACCAAGTTGCGCACGCGTTACACCCACCGCCCAAGCCGGGGCCAATTGCGGGACGCGCATCGTTGCCAACGTCAGCAGGCTCATCAAAATCGCAAAACCTGCAACGGCCAGCGTCAGTACATTCAGCGCCGTGGTTACAACAAAAGTCCGGTCAAAAACATCGAGGGAAAAGGCTTTGATTCCCTCTTGGTTGATCATGTTTGCATCAGGGATACCCACCTCGTCGTGCAAGATCGCACGGATCCGTCCAATGTCCCCGTCCGGGATACGCAGGCCGAAGCCTTGCGCAATAATTTCAGGATAGAGGGTTTTGAATAGGTCTTCGCCAATCACCGCCTGCCCAATGGGATTGCCATAATCGCCATAAACGCCTGCGATAGTCAGCGTCACCGCACCAAGGTCAATCGGATCCCCAACCTTGAGGTTTCCGCGCCTGAATAGCTGCTCATTGATCAAGATTGCCTGCCCGGCTGCAACGCGGTCCCATGGCGCCTCGCCGCTAGACAAAAGCACCCAGTTATCACGGAATGTGCTGTGGTCTCGGGTTCCAAAAATCTCAGTTTGGAGACCCGCAATGGACTGTTCCGCCGATTGAATTGGCAGGACCGCATCCACCTCGGACGTGATCCGTGCGATAATCTGCGCCGCCTCATCTGTGTCAGTCGCCGTGATGTACAGCTCGGACGACAAACGCTGATCTAAGAAGCCCACAAACGTGAGGCGAAAACTACTGACCATCGTTGAAACGCCAACATTGGCCGCCATCGCAAGCAAAAGTGCCATGAGCGCTAAAGAAAGCCCCGGCAATTGCTGGCGCGTATCGGCCCAAAACCACTGGGCAAGCACACCCTTGGCATGCCGCGCGCCAAAGGCCAGCACACCGCTTAAAATTATGGGAAGACCCAAAGCTGTCCCTATCAGCATCGCGGCAAGCATTGTGAACCCTGCGATAAGGCCGTTTGCCGTGGCTGCCAAAATACAAGCGAGCAGTAACAAAAAGCCCGCCAATGCCCCTTGAACACGCGCCCTACGTCCGGCTGCCATTGCCATCGCGCGTGGTTGGGCTGTGGCTAACAGGGGCATGCGCGCCAATTGCCACAACGCGCCAGCCGCCGCCAATCCCGTTCCGCCCAGCGCAATCATGAGGCCCGACAGCCACCAACTTGGGCGCAATTGTAATGTGCCCGACACTTCGGCCCCATAAAGCCCGTTCAGCGTGGCCGCGACCCCGGGTAACAGCAATCCAGCAATTACATAGCCTAGGGCAACCCCGATAATCCCCGCTACAAGGGCCATGAGCATCAGCTCAATCGCGATCAATGTGATCAAGCGACCCAACGGCACACCAAGCGCGCGAAGTGTTCGCATCACAGGGCGGCGCTGTTCAAACGCGAGGCCAATGGCGCCGTTCACGATAAATATCCCGACAGCGAATGAGAGTAAGCCGAAGGCGGTGAGGTTGAGGTGAAAGCTATCTGTTAGCTTCCCGACGTCCGATCCAGCCTGTGCTGCGCGACGGATTAATGTCGGTGCGATCTCACTCAGTGGTGTTTGAATTAAAGGTTGGATGGGTGCCACAATCAACAGATCAATTTCGCCTGACCGGTTAAGCAGGCGTTGCGCCACGCCGATGTCGGTATAGACGACGTTAGGGGCTACATCTGGAGTGATTATGCCTGCGATGTTTTGATTATTCAGCGTTTCTATCGCTGCGGCAGTTCCAAATAACTGGCCATTCCCAGACAAAAACGCCCCGATGTCAGCCCCACCGCGCAAGTCCACAGGACCAAGGCCACCGGGCGCCGTCAGCGGCTCTACCCCGATCAGGCGGACACCGTTAATCTGACCTTCGATAACCGGGCTGACCAGCCATCCGGCACGGCGTAACGCGATGTATGTTGCCTGCGATATGGGTTCGTCATTGCCGCTGACAAGTTGGTCAAAACTCGCCTCGCCCAAGGTTGCGGCGGCGCTGTCATAGCTCGCGCGGGCCTCTGCGTTGACGGCTTGCACACCCGACCAAAGGGCAGTCGCTAAGGCCAAACCTGCCAGCAATGTGAATAGTTGCAATGGGTTGCGCCACCAATGCGACAATAGCGCGGACAAGGCTGTGCGCGTCACGCGATCTGCCCCGCGCGCAAATGAACCCGGCGATCAAGACGCCCAGCAAGTGTCAGCGAATGCGTGACCATGAGCAGCCCAGCGCCGGTATCTGCGACAAGCTCAAGCATCAAGGACATCACGGCGGCCGCAGTGGCCTCATCAAGATTGCCTGTCGGTTCATCCGCGAGAACCAGCTTTGGTTTGGGCGCCAAGGTACGGGCGATTGCAACGCGCTGTTGCTGCCCACCCGATAGTTGTTCTGGGTATTTGCGCAAATGCGGGGTTAGGCCCATGCGATCTGCCAGCGTTTGGTTCCATGCGACATCATTTTGACCCGCTAATCGTGCCTGAAACGCAATATTTTCAGCCACGCGCAGGCTGGGGATCAGGTTAAACTGCTGAAACACAACGCCAACGGTGCCACGCCGCAACGCCGCCCGCCCGTTGTCATCCATCGCAGCGATATCCGCACCTGCGATCTCAATCTGCCCCCGGTCAGGCGTATCAAGGCCCCCGATCAGATGCAAAAGTGTGCTTTTTCCACTGCCGCTTTCGCCCGTGAGGGCAAGGCTTTCGCCCGCGCCAAGCGTCAGATCAACACCCCGCAAGACCTCAAATGGGCCGTCACCGGTGGCATAGGTTTTATGAATATCTTTGGCGTTCAGCAGCATACATGGTGTCCTTTGGGCTAAACTTAACACGCGGACCGACAGAGAAAAGCGCTGGGCGCCAAAAAGTCACTAGTATTATGACCCAACGTTGGTGCTGGTCGCAGAAATCCTTTGCGATATGGTCAAAGAAATTGGAGGATTTCACATGACCGATATCGTAATTCTAGGCGGCGCACGCACAGCCATTGGCGGCTTTGGCGGGGCATTGGCAGGGACAACACCCATCGCATTAGGAACGATTGTGGCAAAAGCGGCGATTGAACGATCAGGCATTTCCGCCGATCAAATCGGTCAGGTGGCCTACGGTCATGTCATCAACACTGAACCCAAAGATATGTACGTCAGCCGGGTGGCTGCGATGGACGCTGGTATTCCCGACACCGTACCAGCGATGAACGTGAACCGCCTGTGTGGGTCTGGTGCGCAAGCGATTGTGTCTATGTTCCAATCGCTTGTTATGGGTGATGCAGAGTTTGCGTTGGCAGGTGGCACTGAGAATATGTCGCGGTCTCCGTTCATTATCTCAGACCAGCGTTGGGGCGCAAAGATGGGTGATATTCAGACGCGGGATATGATGCTTGGTGCGCTGAACTGCCCGTTTGGGACGGGACATATGGGTGTAACGGCCGAAAACGTTGCAGCCGAGCATGGGATTTCCCGCGAAGATCAAGACGCCTTTGCATTGGAGAGCCAGACCCGTGCAGCAGCAGCGGTTGAGGCCGGGTATTTCACTGATCAGATCGTGCCAGTTCCGGTGCGCGTGCGCCGCGATACCGTTGATTTCGTGACGGATGAGCACCCAAAGGCTACGACCGCAGCACAACTCGCGAGTTTGCGTCCTGCGTTTCAGAAAGACGGGACCGTGACGGCAGGCAATGCCTCTGGCCTGAACGATGGCGCGGCGGCGATCGTGATGGCGACGGCTGATGCGGCAGCTACGGCAGGTTTGACGCCGGCATTTCGGATTTTGGGCTATGCCCATGCGGGCGTGCGCCCCGAGGTGATGGGGATTGGCCCTGTGCCTGCCGTCGAAAAGCTGCTCGCGAAAACGGGGCTAAAAGCACAAGATTTCGACGTGATCGAATCCAATGAAGCGTTTGCGGCGCAAGCAATTGCGGTCAACCGCGCCCTTGAATTGGACCCTGCAAAAGTGAACCCAAATGGTGGGGCGATTGCGCTGGGCCATCCCGTAGGCGCGACCGGTGCGATCATCACAATCAAGGCGATGCATGAGCTGGAGCGGACGCAAACCAAACGCGCATTGATCACGATGTGCATCGGCGGTGGTCAAGGAATTGCGTTGGCAATTGAGCGCTTATAATCACATTTCGAATTTTCGCGAAAATTCAGAGCTTTTCGAGAGGGTATTTCAACCAGAACAAGCAGGTCGCGGTATGCCGTGCCGCACCTGTTGGCACTTGTTTAGGGTCTGTTCATATGAGACTGTCAAAGTAACGAGCATATAACAAAAAACGACAGGATCTCCCCGATGAGCGCTGCCTCGCTGCTTCGTGACGTCTTTGGATTCGACGCCTACCGCCCCGGCCAACAAGAGATTGTTGAGGCTGTGGTTGAGGGGCGCAATACCCTCGCTATTATGCCTACCGGTGGCGGAAAATCGCTTTGCTTCCAGCTGCCTGCATTGGTGCGCGACGGGGTTACAGTGGTGATTTCCCCGTTGATTGCCCTGATGCGCGATCAGGTTCGTGGCCTGCGCGAAGCTGGTGTCGAGGCGGGTGCGCTGACCTCTGGCAATACCGAAGAAGAAACTGACGCTGTCTGGCGTGGCCTTGAAAATGGCACACTAAAGCTGCTGTATATGGCGCCTGAGCGGTTATCGTCGAGCGGGACAATGAATATGTTGCGCCGTGCAGGCGTGAGTATGATTGCCGTAGACGAAGCCCATTGCGTCAGTCAATGGGGGCACGATTTCCGGCCCGATTATCTGCGTATTGGGGAATTACGGACAGCGTTAGACGTCCCCCTTGCCGCGTTTACCGCGACCGCTGACGCTGAAACCCAAGAAGAGATTATCCGCAAGCTTTTCGACGGCGAAAAGCCTGCGACGTTTTT
>JAPKCP010000022.1 GCA_028822885.1 Yoonia sp.
CGCAAAAATCACGCACAACAGACATGCGGTTGCTTTCGGCATAGAGTTGAATGGCATTTCCAATATCGCCAAACGTATTGCCAGGCTTAGCCGCCTCGATTCCCTTCATCAGGGCGTCGTGCGTCACCTGAATCAGCCGTTCAGCCTTGCGCGACATCGTGCCAGCCACATACATCCGCGACGTATCGCCGAACCATCCATCAACAATCACAGTGACATCAATATTCAGAATATCCCCGTCCTTGAGGATCTTATCGCCAGGAATACCGTGACACACGACGTGGTTTACCGAAATGCAGCTTGCGTGCTGGTAGCCTTTGTATCCAATGGTTGCGGACGTCGCACCGGCAAGCGAAACCTGATCGGTGATGAACTGATCCAACACGGCCGTTGTCACGCCCGGTGCAACCAATGCAGCCACATCATCCAATATCTGTGCGGCAAGCTTCCCCGCCACAGCCATTCCGGCAAAGTCATCCGCCTCATAGATACGAATTCCATCTTTGGTCACACGGCCATTATTCGTCATCATCTCGCCCTCAACACGTTTCCCGCGACATATGCGATCATGACCAACAAAACCAGTGGGGCAATCAGACACCCCCTGACATCTAGCAAAATACCCCCACCAGAGGTCGCCTACAGGTCCACAAAATCTAATGGCAAACGAATATCTACGCCTAACGGTGAAATCGTACAGTCAAACGCCATCACCTCAACCCCCACGGCTCGGGCCTCTCGGAACGCTGCCGCATAGGTCCCGTCGATGTCAGCGGCCAGCGTCATGGCCGCGCAATCCGTCCGTTGCACCAAATACAACATCACAGCGCGGTGCCCATCGCGGACCATCTGCGACAATTCTCGCAAATGCTTGGCACCTCGCGCTGTCACTGAATCTGGAAATTCCGCAAGCCCCGGCGTCCGTGACAGCGTCACGCTCTTTACCTCAACATAAGTATCAGGCCCTTGCCCGCTAAGCAGAAAATCAATCCGAGAGTTTTCACCATACTTCACTTCGGGTCGCACGAGGTCATAATCCAACCCCGGGACTTCATGCGCAAGAAAAGCGGCCTTCAGCGCACGGTTCGGCACAGACGTATCGACCCCAGTAAAGTGCCCATTCTCATGATCAACCAACCGCCAGCCAAACTTAAGCTTTTTCTTGGGATCATCATTCGGCTCAAGCCAAACCTTCATACCCGGTTCAGCAAGCCCCATCATTGATCCGGGGTTTGCGCAATGGGCGACAACTTCGGTGCCATCTTCGAGTGTCATGTCGGACAGGAACCGTTTGTACCGTTTGATGAGGCGGGCGGGGATAAGGGGTGTGGCAAACTGCATGGGTCGCCCTATAACATGAGCAACCACAAGGAGACCACCGATGTCGAACCCAACTGCTGCGATGCTCGTGATCGGGGATGAAATCCTGTCGGGCCGGACCCGCGATGCGAACATGCATCACCTTGCCGGACACCTGACCGAAGCAGGCATTGACCTGAAAGAAGTCCGCGTTGTTAGCGACGATGCCCCTGCGATTGTCGCTGCCGTGAAAGCACTTTCTGATAGCTACGATCATGTTTTCACCAGCGGCGGTATTGGTCCCACCCATGACGACATCACAGCCGATTGCATCGCAACTGCCTTTGATGACCATATCGACGTGCGAGACGATGCCCGTGCTTTGCTTGCCGCCCATTACGATCGCAATGGTCTGGAGCTGAACGAAGCCCGCCTGCGCATGGCCCGCATCCCAGACAGTGCCACCCTCATCGACAATCCAGTCAGCACAGCACCCGGTTTCACTATTCAAAACGTTCACGTCATGGCGGGCGTCCCATCTGTGTTCCAAGCGATGGTCGCTACTGTACTGCCGACCCTATCTGGCGGCGCACCACTGTTATCGCGAACCTTGCGTGTGCAGCGCGGTGAAGGCGACATTGCGGGACCATTGGGTCAGTTCGCACAAGATTATAGCGACCTATCCGTTGGATCTTACCCATTCCAAAAAGACGGCGTGTACGGATCAAACCTTGTCGTCCGTGGGGCGGACGCTGGACGGCTAGACGCGGCAATGAAAGCACTTGAGCAGATATTCACCACATGACCGTGCCCTCTGCCGCAACACTTTACGATGTCATCGACGCGACGTGGCCTGCGGCTTTCAAAACTAATGTTGGCCCTTGGGTCATTCGCACCGGGCTTTCGGGTGGCAGCAGGGTCAGTGCGACAACCGCGCGGCAGCCGGCAAAGGCAGACGATTTGCGTTTGGCCGAAACCAAAATGCGCGCGCTTGATCAATCGTGCATATTCATGATCCGTGATAGTGACGCCGCCCTCGATGTCATGCTCGCAAATGCAGGTTATGAAATCAAAGACCCGGTCAGCCTGTTCGCAGCTCCCATCTCAGATATCGCCACCACTCGGCCGCCGCCTGTTACCAGCTTTCAGGTTTGGCCACCGCTGCATTGCCAACGCGAAATCTGGGAAGCCGGTGGTGTGGATGCAGCACGCATTGCGATTATGGACCGAGCGACCTGCCCCAAAAGCACTTTCCTTGGTCGCGCCAAAGAACGCCCCGCTGGGACCGTTTATGCTGGCATCAGTCATGGGATCACAATGTTGCACGCGCTTGAGATCACAGAACAGGATAAGCGCCAAGGTCTTGGTAGACACCTCACCCGGGCCGTCGCGTTTTGGGGTCAATCACAAGGGGCCAGTCATCTTGCCTTGCTCGCCACAAAGGCAAATGTTGAGGCAAATGCGCTCTACACTTCCCTCGGGATGCAGGTTGTGGGACAGTATCACTACCGCATCAAACCGGACTGAACATATGACTGATAAAGTGACTTCCCTTGACCTGCCAATGGTCGACCCGCTGCCAGACGCGACGCAAAAGTATTTTGACGTTTGCCAAGACAAACTAGGCATGATTCCGAATGTCTTGCAGGCCTACGCGTTTGACATGGAGAAATTGAACAGCTTCACAGCGCTTTATAATGACCTGATGTTAGCAGGCAGTGGATTGTCTAAACTTGAGCGCGAAATGATCGCGGTCGTCGTTTCGTCTATAAATAAGTGCTTCTACTGCCTCACGGCGCATGGCGCGGCTGTCCGTGCATTGTCGGGCGACCCGATGCTCGGCGAAATGCTTGTGATGAATTGGCGGGTGGCGGATTTAGATGCGCGTCAAACGGAAATGCTAGCCTTCGCTGAAAAGATCACGGTCGAAAGCGCCAAAGTCGTTGAAGCTGACCGCGATGCATTGCGCAAAGTTGGGTTTACTGATCGCGACATTTGGGACATCGCTAATGTTGCTGGGTTCTTCAATATGACAAATCGCGTCGCCTCTGCAACCGACATGCGCCCGAATGACGGATACCATAGCCAGTCCCGATGATCCGCGCCTTACCCCTTTTGACGGCGCTTTGCGTGCCCAGTTTTGGGGTAGCACAAGATCTTGCACTGCCGGGAAACGCGATTGCGACCCACCAAGAAGCCGGCGCGCCCGATACAATGAAAATCGCTACGGGAGCTTGGGCGGATGGATCTCTTCCGTCTATGACAGCCGAAGGCATGGTTTCTCAAAATGCGTGGAAAATTTCAGTTGCGGGCCTGACTACGATGCAGATTTTGCTGCCCATAAGGGAGCAATTGATCGCTGACGGGTATGAAACGCTTTTCACTTGCCAAGATGATGCATGCGGTGGGTTCGACTTTCGGTTTGCGCTCAACATCTTGCCACCACCTAAGATGCAGGTGAATCTTGGTAATTTTCGATATTGGGCGGGCACAAAAATAGGCGATGACGGGCCAGAGCATCTCGCCTTATTGATCAGCCAAATTGCACGAACGGCCTATGTCCAAATCGACCGCGTCTCCAAAAATGGCACCCAACCACGGGTCTCCACCCGTGGACAATCGGCTGTAGCACCCATAGCGAATGCGATCCCCACAGATGTGATAGACGCGCTGAATACTGTTGGACGTGCGGTTCTTGATGACCTTAGCTTTGCACCCGGATCAGCAGAGCTGGCGGATGGCAGATACGGAACCTTGGCCGCGCTCGCTGTCTTTTTGCGCGTAAACCCCAACCTGCAGGTCGCCTTAGTCGGACACACAGATTCGGCGGGTTCGCTTGAGGGCAACATCTGGCTGTCGAAAAGAAGGGCGCGCGCCGTGCGACAGCGCCTTATCAACGTCCATGGCGTTCGCGCAGATCAAGTTGCCGCTGAAGGAATGGGGTATCTTTCGCCAGTCGGCAGTAACTTGACTGAGATCGGACGCAACGCAAACCGCCGCGTTGAGGTAATCGTCACAAGTACCGACCCCAATTAGCGTCAACGGGCCGGTTTAATAAGCCCAAAATCAAGATACATTGTTTAAAGCTATTGGGCCAAAGCCTCGCTAGGCGTGACTTCGACAAACAAGTTACTGAAATCTGGACGGCTAGATTGCGCTTGGCATATCCATCACAGTCCCAGTACGAATTGTCCTTCAAAGCGAGGGGCAATACGGCTGTAATTAAATTTGTCCAACAGAGCCCAGTTAAGGATAAATCAAAAGATAGGCAGAATTGACGAGAAAAAAAGGCGCAACTCCGGGAGGGGGAGCTGCGCCAAGGTAGGTGTAAAACACCGAGGGCTATCTGTATTAATTACCAGACATCGGGACCTTTATCCGCGAAGGTATGGACCAAGAAGTCGATGAATGCGCGCACCTTAGGCTGGGTAAAACGACCCGGCGGGTAGACTGCATAAACGCCTTGAGTTTCAATCGGAAGATCAGGAATCGCGATCTCAACAAGACCCTTCTCCATTGCATCCGCATAAAGAAAGCTCGGCAAGTATGCGATGCCAAGACCACCAACACAGGCGTTGAGCAAAGATTGCCCGTCGTTCACAGTCAACCAGCCAGCGGTACGCACTTGGCGCTTTTCGCCAGACGGCGCGGTAAGTTTCCATACGGCAGAGTTGGACTGATTAGAATAATGCAACAGCTTATGTTCGTTCAAATCGTCGATCTTCTCGGGACGGCCATACTGTTCAAAGTAAGCAGGGCTCGCGATCATGCGCTTTGTCGTCTCTGTCAGCTTTCGGGCCCGCAGTGTGCTGTCTTCCAGCTCACCGATGCGGACCGCCATGTCGAACCCTTCGGAAATCAATTCAACGTAACGGTTGTTGAGGACCATGTTCACCGTGATGTCCGAGAATTCAGTCAAAAAGCTGCCAAGGACCGGCGACAGGTGATTGACGCCAAAGTCCGTTGCCACGGAAATCCGCAACAAGCCAGACGGTGCTGATTGCATCGATGTGACCAAGGCATCAGCCTCACCTGCATCATTTAGAACGCGCCGAGCGCGGTCATAATATGCAAGACCAATTTCTGTTGGACTAACCCGACGGGTCGTCCTGTTCAAAAGCCGCGCACCAAGGCGGGCCTCAAGTGAAGATACGTGCTTGGAAACGGCAGATTTAGAAATCCCCATCTTCTTGGCCGCGTCTGTGAAACCACCTTGGTCAACGACCGTGGCGAAGGCTTCCATTTCTGTCAGGCGATCCATACTCGATCCTCATTCTGGCTACTTACTAGCAACCTTCTGGCCCTCAATTCGGGCGGGAATGGGTCATTTGCCTGACAATACTGGGGTAATCAGCCTTTTGTCGCGTATTCAGAAACTAAAAACCGTAATAATTTAAACTATTTATAGCTTTCCCTACGGTCACCAAAGGTTCTAACCCGCTTGCGCCATGCTTTATAGCTGCCAGTTTTGAGGCTCGTGCGCATCAGGGCTTTGACCTCTTTTTCAGAGAGGCCATGTTGGGCCCTAATGTCCGCAAACGCGATGTGATCTGACAGCGCCATCTCAATGACTTCACTTTTGGATGCTTCATCCAACTCAGGTGTTTTAGTCATATCAAAGGGCCGCCGCCAGCCGCGTTCCCTGATCAATCGCGCGCTTTGCGTCAAGTTCGGATGCAACATCTGCGCCGCCAATCACATGAACAGTCCGACCAGCCGCAATCAATTTATCCGCCAGTGTCCGTTCTGGCACCTGCCCTGCGCACATCACGATCGTATCCACCGCGATCAATGACGGGTTTTCCCGCGCTTCACCGTAGCTGACATGCAAACCGTCTGCGTCAATCTTTTCATAATTCACACCGCCAATCATATTGACGTTCTTCATCTGAAGTCCTGCACGGTGAATCCAGCCTGTCGTTTTACCCAAACCCTTGCCCAACTTCTGCGCCTTTCGCTGAAGCAATGTCACCTCACGCACAGGTGCGTCCGGCTTTGGTCCTTCGATCCGCAAGCCACCGCGTACAGTCTCAGGATCACCAACGCCCCACTCTGTCAGCCACGCAT
Organism: Yoonia sp.; assembly: GCA_028822885.1. Lineage (GTDB taxonomy): Bacteria > Pseudomonadota > Alphaproteobacteria > Rhodobacterales > Rhodobacteraceae > Yoonia. Next base: position 6,367 of record JAPKCP010000022.1, read on the forward strand.
CCAAATCCTCGGTCGGGCTATCATCAGTCACAAGGAACTCAGCAACATCAAACCCAATGCCACCAGCCCCGATAATCGCAACACGTTTACCCACTGGGGCCTTCCTGCGCAGCACATCGATATAAGATAGGACATTTGGCCCATCCTGACCCGGAATGGCCGGATCACGCGGGGCAACGCCAGAGGCTATGATTACCTCATCAAACCCAGCAAGCATATCAGGGTCTGCTGTGGTCTCTAGCCTAACGGTGATTCCAGCGTCAGCCACCGCCGTGCGATAATAATCTACGAGACCCCAAAACTCTTCCTTACCCGGAACCTGTTTGGCCATATTCAACTGACCACCAATCTCAGCAGCTTTGTCAAAGATCGTCACAGCATGACCCACCTCTGCCGCCGTAAGGGCCGCAGACAATCCAGCAGGACCAGCACCAACAACGGCGACAGCCTTGGGTGTTGTCGTGGGCGTAACAAGCAATTCTGTCTCGTGGCAGGCGCGTGGGTTCACGAGACACGATGACAGCTTTCCACCAAATGTGTGATCAAGACATGCTTGGTTACACGCAATACACGGCATGATCTTTGCGGACTGACCAGCAGCTGCTTTTGCGACAAAATCAGGATCAGCAAGGAACGGCCGCGCCATACTGACCATATCCGCACAGCCATCCGACAGCACGTCCTCAGCCACCTGCGGGGTATTGATCCGGTTTGATGTGATCACAGGGATCGTGACCTCACCCATTAGCTTTTTCGTCACCCAACTAAATGCACGGCGTGGAACAGAGGTGGCAATCGTCGGGATGCGGGCCTCGTGCCAACCGATACCAGTGTTAATAATCGTAGCGCCTGCGGCCTCAACAGCTTTCGCAAGCAGCACAACTTCTTCCCATGTCGATCCATTGGGGAGCAAGTCGATCATGCTTAGGCGATAGATAACAATAAAGTCCGTCCCCACCGCCTCTCGGACACGGCGTACCACTTCGACAGGCAAGCGCATACGGTTCTCGTATGATCCACCCCATTCGTCTTCACGGCGATTTGTGTGGGTCACTAGGAACTGATTGAGGAAATATCCTTCTGACCCCATGACTTCGACCCCGTCATAACCAGCCTGCTGCGCACGCACGGCAGCTGTGACCATATCCGCAATTTGTTTCTCAATTCCTTCGGCGTCCAACTCCTTTGGCGCAAACGGAGAGATCGGGGATTTAACGGCAGAGGCAGAAACACATTCAGGGCTGTATGCATAGCGACCAGCATGCAGAATTTGCATCGCAATCTTGCCACCAGCCTCGTGGACACGGTCCGTCACGATCTTATGGTTCGCAACATCATCTTTGTTGAAAAGCCCAGCGGCACCGGGGAAAACGCCGCCTTCACTATTCGGAGCCATGCCACCCGTTACCATCAAGCCAACGCCGCCCCGTGCACGCGCCGCGTAGAATTCAGCAACACGATTCCAGTCCTTCGTTTCCTCAAGACCAGTGTGCATCGACCCCATCAGCACGCGGTTTTTTAGCGTCGTAAAGCCGAGGTCAAGTGGTGCAAGCAGGTGCGGATAGGTTGTCATGTGAAATCTCCCAATGTTGCGAACACCTTGGTCGGCGCTGGCGCGCAGGTCACGCCAAACGCAACGTCACTGCTTCTTCTGACTTGAAATATCCCCACCTGACGTTCCGGCAAGGGCCACATGCACAAAGGCCCAGAAGTATCAGGCAGTTTCAACACAATGCTTACGGAAAGCACGCTTCAGAATATCAAGTTCAGCTCGCAAAAGATCAACTTCTACCTGCAACACATCAGATAGCTGATCACCAGCAAACACCGTAAATTTGGCAAGAATCGTATCGCTTGACTCATCCACTATCGCAAAGGTTTGCACGTCATCATTAATCCGGTCAGCCGGCACCGGCACACGCACATGCCAAGTACCGGCACCTGCGTCTTCAACCATCAAGCCGGGTACAATCTCATCATTATGACGCAGTACCAAAATAGGAGACGGATCAGCAGGGCCTTTCAGCGTGCCTTCCCAGATACCGGCGTTCAACCTATTTTTCGTCAACGTCAAAGCTGTCATGTCACTCTTCCTACCCTGTCATCACAGGTCTGCCCGTGGATAGCGGCAGAACGTCAAATCACGGATGCGCAATTGGTTCATTGCTGGATCTTCAAAGATGAGATCAAGCCACATCCCATCGATCCGGTTTTCATTTAGATCCGCATAGGCCAAGTCAAAATCAACACTCATGGCCGAGTCATCTAGCGGTAATTCGTGAACGAGCTGCTCTGTATTTGGACCACATTTTACATTGAGTCGGGCAAAAACAGTCGCAGGCCGTTCTGTCCCAATCAAGCCTTGGACCCGAATAATATCACGCTTGCGCAGCCCGTCTGCGGCATCCGCTGGCAGGTCAATGACCACAGACAAAAAGCTACCGTCGAAGCCAAGCACGTCCATTTGCAACCCAAAAGGGGAAAGGTCTTGTTCGCGCGTATTCCGGATTTGGCGCAAGGTCAGCTCACTTACGCTGCAATCGTGGAAGACCTTGATGTCACTGCTCACATGGGCGCCGTTTTCAACGCCTGCTGCCCCTTTGGGCGCAATCGGGCCACGCCAAAGGGCGGGACGCCACGACCATTTGGTGCCGGGCGGTTTACTAAACGTCTTCGACCCGATCCGCGGCAAGGCCAACCGGCTTTCCGAAACATGCACTACCCGATCAACAGCATTGCGCAATTGCCGCGCTTTCTGCCGTTGGTCTCGCAACGTTGTCAGATCAACGTGGTCAACCTCGCGCGCCGCCGCCATCCACCGTGCCAAAGTACGGCGATGTAAAAAGCGTTCTAACATTCCAAGTCGTTGACGCGCCAAGCGATGGGCCCTTTACAAAAAAATATACTTTCTTCTATCTGCCAAATCGTTTCCAAAAAGGAAACAGTAATCAGGTCTCGATAACAGATGGTGTGGCTTCATTGTTCGCAAGCATCGACACTAAGACGTTTTCCAACAACGCTTGCCCCTCGGATGCGCTCAACGGTTGTCCCGCAAACCCGCGCACAGCAATTGTCGTAAGCCGCCCTTTGATATCCACAAAAGCCCGCCATTCGGTGGTTTGCAAGCCAGACACTGGGGGCGCAGCCTCATCTGTGAACCGAACAGTAACAGCACCAGATGTCTGCTTGACCCCACCAACACTGACAGTGCTTGCGTTCCCATTCACGCTCAGCAGGCTTTTGCCAGCAGTCGTGCTCAGAAAGTCCTGAAATCCGTCAGGGTCCGCTGCAACGGCGGCAGTACCCACAGCCCCAACTTGAACCGTCGCAAAACCATTCAGTCGGGGTCGTTCATTGCCACCTGCGATGACGTCACAGGCCACCATAACAGCAAACCCAGCGCGCGAATTGCTAGCCTTCGTTTCAATACAGTAGCCTTGCGGCACCACCGCAACAATATCACCACCATAAAGCGAGAATGCAGGGGTTGGGGGCGTCGGTGCCCCGAGCAAACCAAGCTCGGTGCAGCCTGCGATTAACAGTGCCACACCGATCAACTTATGAGTATTCACAAAACAGATCACGAGATCAGAGGTCCATATAGATGTGTTTTTCGCCCTTCCCACCTGGATGCGTCGTCGCTCCATAGCGTGTTGCACCCACAAGCTGAGAGAACTTCCATATGGCACCGGACGCATAAATCGTTTCGCGTGGACCAGCCCACGCATCTTTACGGGTCGCCAGTTCTTCGTCTGTCAGATCGACCGACAGTTCACCTGTCACAGCGTTCATCGTGATCATGTCCCCATCTTTGAGCAAAGCAATTGGGCCGCCGTGTGCAGCCTCCGGACCAACATGGCCGACACAGAATCCACGAGTCGCACCAGAAAAGCGGCCATCAGTAATCAATGCAACTTTCTTGCCCATGCCCTGACCGGACAAAGCTGCCGTCGTCGACAACATCTCGCGCATACCGGGGCCACCTGCTGGGCCCTCATTCCGAATGACAAGGACTTCGCCTTCTTCGTATCCGCGGGCTTTCACTGCTTCGAACGCTTCTTCTTCGTTCTCAAAGCAGCGCGCAGGACCAACAAAAATCTGCTCAGCCTCAGACATGCCAGCAACCTTTACAATAGCGCCTTCTGGGGCAAGGTTACCTTTCAGACCAACAACACCGCCAGTTTCCGTCAGCGGGCTGTTAATGTGGTAGATAACGCGATCATCCGCTTCACCTTTGATCATGTCCAGCTCTTCACCCATGGACCGACCCGACGCTGTCATGCAGTCTTCGTGGATTAAGCCCGCTTTGCGCAGTTCCTTCATCACAACGGGCACACCGCCAGCTTCGTAAAGATCTTTGGCCACATACTGACCACCTGGCTTGAGATCGACAAAGTACGGCGTATCGCGGAAAATTTCACAAACGTCGAATAGATCAAAGTCGATACCAGCTTCGTGGGCAATCGCAGGCAAGTGCAGACCAGCGTTCGTGGACCCACCCGTACAAGCAACAATACGTGCTGCGTTTTCAAGCGACTTGCGGGTCACAATATCACGGGCACGGATGTTTTTGCTGATCAACTTCATGACAGCTTCACCAGAGGCAACGCCGTACTGGTCGCGAGATTCATATGGCGCAGGCGCACCAGATGAGTTCATCAGCGCAAGGCCAATCGCCTCAGACACACACGCCATGGTGTTCGCAGTGAACTGACCACCACAGGCACCAGCGGATGGACATGCCACACGTTCTAGAATCTCAAGCTCAGCGTCTGTCATGTTGCCAGCCTGATGCTGACCCACAGCCTCAAACACGTCTTGAACAGTCACGTCTTTGCCGTTCAAGCGGCCCGGCAGGATTGACCCACCATAAATAAAGACAGACGGCGTATTCAAACGCACCATTGCCATCATCATACCCGGCAGGGATTTATCGCAACCCGCAAGACCAACGATGGCGTCATAACAATGGCCGCGCATTGTCAGCTCAACCGTGTCAGCAATCGCCTCACGGGACGCAAGCGAAGACCGCATACCTTCGTGGCCCATCGCGATACCGTCGGTGACAGTGATCGTTGTGAATTCACGCGGCGTACCGAGACCCTTTTTCACACCAAGCTTCACAGCCTGTGCCTGACGGTTCAGGGAAATGTTACAAGGGGCAGCTTCGTTCCAGCAGGTGGCAACGCCAACCCACGGCTGGGCAATGGCCTCAGCGTCTAAACCCATCGCGTAGAAATAGGAGCGGTGCGGGGCGCGTGATGGCCCCTCTGTCACATGACGGCTTGGCAGCTTGGATTTATCAACTTTGGTCATGGGTCGTCCCTCCCGGAAAATTATTTGAATTGGGTCTAAATAAGGGGGGAAGGCGTGACAAGTAGTTTACGCAGGGATTTGAAGAATGGGATTAGCTGAAAATTGCTGGTCCAGCTCGAAAAACGGCGAATTTGGGCCGAAACGCGATGTCAACAAAGTCGAAGGACGCATTGTTGGATCGCCTGCGTATAGTGAAGGCGTTCAAACGTCACCCAAATGCAAAGCCCAAAGGAGATAACCATGTCCTCAATTGATCAAGAAAACCTACGCCACGCAGAACTGGAAATCCGCAATTCTGTCGGCAGCAGCAACGAAGGCAGTGGGGCCATGTGGTTCCTTGGCGTTGTCGTGATTGCAGCCATAGTGGGTGGCATTTACGTATACGGAGCTGAAGAGACCGGGGCCGTGGGCGAAGATGCCCCAGCCCTGATCCAAGAGACCGCACCGTTAGCTACACCCGCCGAATAAGACGAGACTTAGCACGGGACGCACTGCCCCGATTGCATTTTACGCTGCCCGCGCCTATCTCTGCGCTAACAACGCAGGGGCACCTTTCTATGAACTGGATTACGAGCTACGTCCGACCCACCATCAACTCGCTGTTTTCACGGCGCGAGGTGCCCGAGAATCTTTGGCAAAAATGCAGTGAGTGCGGCACAATGCTGTTCCACCGCGAATTGTCGGATAACCTGAATGTCTGCACCAACTGCGATCACCACATGGCAATCCGGGCGCGCGACCGTCTGGCTGCTTTGTTTGATGGTGGTGTTTTCACCGACGTCGCTGTGCCAGAGCCGGTAGCAGACCCGCTCCACTTTAAAGACCAAAAGAAATACACGGATCGCATCAAGGATGCCCGTAAAAAAACTGGCGAACGCGATGCCATGCTTGTTGCCGAGGGCGAGATTGGGCGCACGCCAGCCGTTGTCGCGGTGCAAGACTTCTCGTTCATGGGCGGGTCGATGTCGATGTATGTCGGCAACGCTATTATTGCCGCTGCAGAACGGGCAATTGCGACAAAGCGTCCGCTGGTCCTCTTCTCAGCCGCCGGTGGTGCGCGCATGCAAGAGGGTATCCTTGGCCTGATGCAAATGCCACGCACAACGATTGCTGTGCAGATGCTTAAAGAAGCAGGGCTACCGTACATTGTGGTTTTGACGCACCCAACAACCGGCGGCGTGACTGCATCGTACGCGATGTTGGGTGATGTGCAAATTGCAGAACCGAACGCATTGATCGGTTTTGCTGGTGCTCGTGTGATCGAACAAACCATCGGTGAAAAACTGCCCGAAGGGTTCCAGCGTGCAGAGTATTTGCTAGATCACGGAATGCTAGACCGGGTGACAAGCCGGATCGCACTTAAGGACGAACTTGTCACGATCATCCGCTTGCTGATGAAACTGCCGCCTGCCGTTAAAGGCGAACTCCCAGCACCAGACCCGACTGAGATACCGTTACAGCCTAAGCCAGTTGAGAGCGCAAAAGAGTGATCGTGATCGCTGCGCTGGTTGGCGCAGGGGTAGGTGCGCTTACCATTTTTATGATGTTTCATGCTGGTATGCTGGCTGAAAGATCAGGTGCAGCTGTCCTGTTGGCCGCTATCGCCGTTTTCTATCCCGTCTTTGCGGCGCAAGAGGGCGATGTGACCGCACTGGTGCTTCATATCGCGGTTTTCGCAGGCTTTGTCTTGCTTGCGCAATTTGGCTTTCAACGTGGTATGCACCTCCTTGCTGGCGGCTTAGTTGGTCATGGCATCTTTGACATTGGCCTGCATATCATTGGTGGACCGGGTCCGCTTTGGTGGCCAGTGTTCAGTGCATCGACTAATATCGTAGCGGGGATGGCCCTCATCAGGCTTCTGCAAACCAGAAAGGTGCCACAATGACGGACACATCAGACATAATTCTAAATCGTATGATGGCATTGCACCCGAAGCTGATTGATCTGACGCTTGACCGCGTTTGGCGGTTGCTTGAAGCGCTGGGTAATCCGCAAGACAAGATACCACCCGTCATCCACATCGCAGGAACTAACGGTAAAGGGTCCACGCAAGCCATGATCCGTGCCGGGCTAGAGGCTGACGATCTACGTGTTCACGCTTATACTTCACCACATCTGGCACGCTTTCACGAACGCATCAGACTGGCTGGTACGCTCATCACAGAAGAAGCACTGATCTCGGTACTTGATCGTTGCTACAAAGCAAACGGCCCAGATTCGATCACTTATTTTGAGATTACGACAGTCGCTGGTTTGCTTGCCTTTGCTGAAACACCTGCAGACTACACCTTGTTAGAGGTTGGGCTTGGTGGACGGTTGGACGCCACCAACGTTATCGACGAGCCAAAAGTCACAGTGATCACCCCAATTGACCTCGACCATCAAGCGTTCCTCGGGAACACGCTGACTGCGATTGCGGGCGAGAAAGCAGGGATCATTAAAACAGGCGTGCCGTGCGTCGTCGGACCACAGCATGAAGAAGCCATGGACCTGATTGAAACAAAAGCAGCACGCCTAAGGACACCGCTGTTGGCTTACGGGCAGCATTGGCATGTATCGCAAGAACGTGAGCGTTTGGTGTACCAAGATGAACGCGGATTACTTGATCTGCCGTTGCCATCCCTGCCCGGTCCCCATCAGATCATGAATGCGGGCGCTGCAATTGCGGCTTTGCGTTTTCTAGGCAAAGACGAGGACGCCTGCGAAGCGGCAGTGACAAAAGCTTACTGGCCTGCGCGGATGGAAAAGCTGACGACCGGAAAACTGGTCAAACTGGCGGCCCCTGCAGAGCTTTGGTTGGATGGAGGGCACAATCCTGCAGCGGGTCGCGCACTGGCGGCGACATTGAAACAACAATCGCCAAAACCGACGCATTTAATTTGTGGGATGCTGAATACCAAAGACATATCTGGGTATTTGATGCCACTTGCAGAAATCGCAGAAACGCTGACTGCCGTGTCGATCCCCGGTGAAGCCAATACAATTCCAGCAGAAGAGACCGCAAAGATCGCAAAATCAGTGGGCATGAAAGCCTATTCTGCCGATGATGTTTCAAGTGCAATCAAGGACATCACGGCAATAGACCCAAACGCCAGAATCCTGATTTGCGGGTCTCTTTACCTCGCGGGAGCCGTGATGCGCGCGAATCAAGACTAATTCCAATTTACTAAAAACTTTCAAAACGATTCGTTTTTTCTTTGACGACCGAAACAATCTACGTCTATATCTTGTCCCTATTACAAATAGCGCCAAGCCTGCCAGCCATGTCATCAAGATATAGTGCTACACATTTGGGGGATCGACATAATGTTGCGAACAGTTGCGACTGTTGCAGTAGTAGGAGCAATTTTAGCTTCTGGAGCTATTGCACAAACTACAGCCGCCACTTTGGATGCCTCACTCACGTATCAAGCTCAACAAAAGGCGATTGGCGCCGAATTGCTTATCGAAAGTCGCCCGCCCTCAGAACGCGCGGCTGGTTTCTTACCCGCATCTGTCAATGTTACATTTACTTTGATCACCCCAGAAAATGCACTGCTTCCAGATATTTTGGCGGCTTTGGGCGCACGCAGTATGCTGGGCGCCTACAATTTTTCCGACGCAATGACGCTTGCTATTTTTGACACTGGTCCACCAACAATGGATGCCGCACAACTTAACGGCACTATAGAAGCCCAGATAGCTGAGGCCGCTTCGACTGCAGAAACCGAAGTTGCCGCAGCGGACCGTTTCTACACAGTCGAAAGCGATGATAGCCTCGCATACATCTCACGGCAATTTCACGGCTCAACAAGTATGTACGGTCGTATTGTTGATGCCAACCGCGATAAGCTTTCCAAGCCTAATCAGGTGCAAAATGCCTAAGCGATAAACGACAGATGGGACAAACCCGTCGAGCAGCACGAAACATGCAGGCCCTCTTGGTCTGCATGTTTGCGTTCGGGCAATCCGCTCATGCAGGCACGTTAAACTTTTGTTGGACAGGCGGCAGTGGCTACACAATGACTGGCCGGATGGTGCTGCCAGACAGTGCAATGGCCAAACCCATGGTGCGCGAAGATGACATCATCACCTTCAAAATCACGGGGTATCTGAACAGCGTTCGCGTCGGGTCATGGAGCCTAACAGCATTAAATAAAAACACATCTTGGGCGCTTTATTTCAATCCTACGACCTTCACTTTTCCGACTGCAATTGACCTAAACATACCTGTCTCGCAGGAATGGAATGCCAATGGCGACGTGGATGATTGCGGCACCCCCGGTTTTGGGTTCAACGCGGGGAACTTTGCACAAGATGTTTGCATCAACGGTCAATACATCGAAATCAGCAGTATCGACCCTGAAACGACGTTCTTTGCGACCTATGATCCAGTGACACCAGAATGCAAATCAGCCGTTGCCCTGAGTAAATCGCGACGTTCACCATGATCTTTGCCATTTACGATTGGTCGGTATCGCGTTTGACATGCAACCTGTCATTTGGGTGTATCTGGTGTATTTACCAGCCTATCTGCAACGCATCACCCTTGGGAAAAGCCGCATTATGATCCGCTTTGTGATTGGTTTATTCGTTTTTGCAGTGGCTCTTTGTGCCTACATTATCAACGCACAGCATGGTGGCATTCTGCCACAATCCCCAGCAAATGCTGAAACAACAGTCATCACAACACAAGACGCGCCTGTGCAAGCAGAGCCAGTAAAAGACGACACTGCCGCACAAATCCTCAAATCCATTGTATCGCGCGACCTTGGCTTTGCGACTGCCTCAATACCCGTAAGCGCTGCTGTCCGTGATACCCTTGCTGTCTTGGGACTTGATCTGCCGGAAGGCATCCCGCCTTCCCCTGATCGACGCTTTGCGACAATGATTGGTGAAGCGCTTAAGACCGGTACGACTGATGCTGAAATCATAACGATCACCCATGCAAAAGCGCAGTCAGGCGACGTGGCTATTCCAGTTGGTCTTGTCACAGCGGACCAGCAGATTGATATGGCGACATACCTAAAAGCCGTTGTGAACACCGCTGTTTTGGCGACTGTAGGCGCCGAGCCAGTCATCCCCGACTTGTCAAACGATCCAGCAGCAATCCTTACCGCAAATGGATATGATTATGTGATCGCACCTTCAGATAGCCTTGCCTCAATTGCGGTGAAATTTTATGGTGATGTGGCACAGACAAGTCGGCTTATTCAGGCCAACCCAATTGCGTTGGCGCGCCCCGATCATTTGACGGCAAGCACAATAATCAGCGTCCCAGCGTTCTGATTAGTCAGCCCAGTCCGCAGCTTGCATTTCGCGCAGCCTGCTTGCAGTGCGTTCAAATTCAAACGTCCCCTCGCCCTCAAGATACAGCATCTCGGGCGTCGCTGCAGCCGAGCAAATCAACCGCACTTTACCTTCGTACAGCGCGTCGATCAGCGTAACAAAGCGCTTTGCCTCGTTGAAGTTTTCACGGCCCAATTGCGGGATGTCTTCAACAATTAGGACTCGAACAGCATCAACCAAGGCAAGATAATCTGCAGCGCCAAGCGGCTTTCCACACAAATCAAAGAACGACACACGTGCGACGCCATTGTGAAATTGTGGTAGAACCACTTCGCGCTTTTTGACATGCAGCACCAACGGCGCAGCCTGACCACGCGTCAAATCCTGCCAGACACCATCAATCTTCGAGCGGGCATCACGCGACAGCGGCGTAAAGTAGGTAGGCGACCCAGCCAGACGCCCTTGTCGGTAATCAGTCACGCTATTCAACTCATGAACGACCAACCGCTCTTTGATCAACGCAATGAATGGCGTGAAAAGCTGTCGGTTCAGCCCGTCTTTATACAAATCATCCGGTGGTCTGTTCGATGTGGTCACAATCGTAACACCAGCCGCAAACAAGGCCTCAAACAAGCGCCCCACGATCATTGCATCTGTAATGTCCGTGATTTGCATCTCATCAAACGCTAGAAACCTAACACGCCCAGCCAAATCAGCAGCCACCGGGGCAATTGCATCACTGACGCCTGTCTTTCGGGCCTCGGTCATTTGGGTATGCACCCATTGCATGAAAGCGTGAAAATGAGTGCGTTGTTTGGGTGCATCCACAGCCTCGTAAAGCAAATCCATCAACATGGATTTCCCACGCCCAACACCGCCCCACATATATAATCCGGGCTCCGGGTCTGGCGCTTTGCGGAAAAAACTCCGCTTCGGCAACGGGGCCGCCATCGCTGCGCGAACCCGTTCCAACTGATCCATCACAGCGGTTTGGGCAGGATCAGCGGTCAAAGCACCTGCCGCGACCTTGGCCTGATATATCTTATGCATTGTCATCGTTGTTGGCATAACCTTTTAGATTCAAATTGAAAACTACTGCATAGTTTTTTGGTCCTATTTGGATCTAGGCCTGAGGCTTCGCATTTTCTGGAAAATTCGGCCACACTTTGCCCACGCATGAAACAAAGCACAGCGCGTTACTGCAATTGCAATCATGCACTTCCAAAGCTGAGGAAGCACAACACAAAATTTGTCTAAAAGTTTAATCTCCTGATCAAAATAATTACGCGACGCGGTGGTGGTGTCAGCATTGTGGACACCATTGCTGTTGGACTAGCTTACCAACCGCTGAAATTGGGATCACTTCGTCTTGTTCGCCCCAT
>JAPKCP010000239.1 GCA_028822885.1 Yoonia sp.
TGGAATTCACGGAACCCTGTGTCCCACATGCGTTTGCGCATCGACGCCACAACGTCAGAGCGTAGCTTCATGTTGTCTTGCATCGCCTCGCGACGCAGATCAAGGTAACGGTACTTCAGGCGTGTTTCTTCAGGATACTCTTGATCGCCAAAAACCATCAGGGGGAGTTCTTTAGACGCACCAAGCACTTCAATTTCACGAATAAACACCTCAACTTCACCGGTCGGTAACTTGCCGTTTACCAGCTCAGGGGCACGTGCCTTAACCTCACCGTCGATGCGGATACACCATTCAGACCGCACCTTTTCAACGTCCGCAAAAGCTGCTGAATCCGGGTCGCACAAAATCTGCGTAATACCGTAGTGATCGCGCAGATCGATGAACAAAATACCGCCGTGATCGCGCACCCGATTGACCCAGCCAGATAGGCGAACAGTTTCGCCGACATTGGCGACAGTCAGGGCGGCGCAGGAATGGGAACGGTAGGCGTGCATTATGAGGTCCTTCAAGAGACAAAATTTCGTCTGTCTACACCTTGTTGAAGGCCCAAAGTCAAGCAAACCAAGGCCCCACTTCTTTGGTTCCTTCCAAATCCCCGCCGGAGGCTGCGAATTTTGTCAAAAATTTGTACAGATTTTTGCCAAAAATCGCACCACCCCAAGCCAAGACACTTAACATCAAGAATCCACCTTGCACCTGCCCGTCCCAACCCTATAACGCAGGATAATTTGCATATACTGGGGGTCTACCATGCCAAAACGTGATGATATCAAATCGATCATGATTATCGGTGCAGGCCCCATTATAATTGGCCAAGCCTGCGAATTCGACTATTCAGGGGCCCAAGCTTGCAAAGCCCTGCGCGAAGAAGGCTACCGGGTCATTCTCGTGAACTCTAATCCAGCCACAATCATGACCGACCCTGGCCTTGCTGACGCGACCTACATTGAACCGATCACACCAGAAGTGGTCGCAAAGATCATCGAAAAAGAGCGCCCTGATGCTTTGCTTCCCACGATGGGTGGTCAGACAGGTTTGAACACATCGCTTGCCCTCGAAGAAATGGGTGTGTTGAAAAAGTTCGGCGTCCAAATGATTGGTGCGAACCGTGAAGCCATTGAAATGGCTGAGGATCGCAAGTTATTCCGTGAGGCAATGGACCGCCTTGGCATTGAAAACCCAAAGGCCACAATCATCACCGCGCCCAAGAACGATGCTGGCAAATTCGACATCAACGCCGGTCTCCAGATGGCGATTGACGCGATCGAATACGTGGGCTTGCCCGCAATTATCCGCCCAGCTTTTACCCTTGGCGGGACAGGCGGCGGCGTGGCATACAACCGCGACCAATACGAATTCTATTGCCGGTCCGGGATGGAAGCATCCCCCGTTGCGCAGATCCTTGTCGATGAATCCCTGCTCGGCTGGAAAGAATTCGAGATGGAAGTCGTGCGCGACAAGGCCGACAATGCGATCATCGTTTGTGCCATCGAAAACGTCGATCCAATGGGCGTGCACACAGGTGATTCCATCACAGTGGCCCCTTCCCTGACCCTAACCGACAAAGAATACCAAATCATGCGGACGCTTTCGATCAGCGTTCTGCGCGAAATTGGCGTCGAGACAGGCGGTTCAAATGTGCAATGGGCCGTAAACCCTGCTGACGGCCGCATGGTCGTGATTGAAATGAACCCACGGGTGTCCCGGTCTTCTGCGCTCGCATCCAAAGCTACCGGTTTCCCGATTGCGAAAATCGCCGCGAAGCTGGCTGTCGGCTATACATTGGACGAGCTGGACAACGACATCACAGGCGTCACGCCTGCGTCGTTTGAGCCAACAATCGACTATGTTGTCACCAAAATTCCACGCTTCGCCTTTGAGAAATTCGCTGGCTCTGAACCGCATCTGACGACTGCGATGAAATCTGTGGGCGAGGCGATGGCGATTGGCCGGACCTTCCACGAGAGCATGCAAAAAGCCCTCGCATCACTGGAAACAGGGCTGACAGGGTTCGACGAAATCGACATCCCCGGTGCGCCTGATCCCGCTGCGATCACCAAAGCCCTTGCAAAACAAACACCTGACCGCATCCGCGTCATTGCCCAAGCGATGCGTTTTGGCATTTCAGATGCGGACATTTTTGCTGTGACAAAGTTTGACCCATGGTTCCTTGCCCGAATCCGCGAGATCATCGAAAAAGAAGCTGAGATCGCCAGCAAAGGTCTGCCCGTCACAGAAGCAGGTCTGCGTGCCGTCAAAATGATGGGCTTTACCGATGCCCGCCTTGCCACGCTAACTGGTCGCGAAGAAGACAACGTGCGCCGTGCGCGGCTTAACCTAGGCGTCAAAGCTGTATTCAAGCGGATCGACACCTGCGCTGCCGAATTTGAAGCCCAAACACCCTACATGTATTCCACCTACGAATCCCCTGTCATGGGTGAAGTCGAATGCGAAGCCCGCCCATCTGACCGCCAAAAAATTGTTATTCTGGGTGGCGGTCCAAACCGGATCGGCCAAGGGATCGAGTTCGATTATTGCTGTTGCCACGCGTGTTACGCCCTGACCGAACAGGGTTACGAAACGATCATGATAAACTGCAACCCAGAGACAGTATCGACCGACTATGACACCTCTGATCGCTTATATTTTGAACCAGTCACATTCGAACACGTCATGGAAATCCTGCGGGTTGAACTTGAGAACGGCACGCTCCACGGCGTTATCGTTCAGTTCGGTGGGCAAACGCCACTCAAGTTAGCAAACGCACTTGAAGCCGAAGGCATCCCAATCCTTGGCACCACACCTGACGCAATTGACCTTGCAGAAGATCGTGAGCGTTTCCAGCAGCTTGTCCAAAAACTTGGCCTCAAGCAGCCCGTCAATGGTATCGCGTCAACCGATCAGCAGGCGCTTGATATTGCCGAAGGTATCGGATTTCCACTCGTGATCCGCCCGTCGTTTGTGCTCGGTGGTCGCGCGATGGAAATTGTGCGCGATATGGACCAGTTGCGGCGCTATATTTCTGAGGCCGTTGTCGTCTCAGGCAAAAGTCCTGTCTTGCTCGATAGCTACCTGTCAGGCGCGGTTGAGGTTGATGTGGATTGCCTGTCTGACGGTAAAAATACACACGTCGCAGGTATCATGCAGCACATCGAAGAGGCTGGGGTACATTCCGGTGACAGCGCCTGTTCCTTGCCGCCACATAGCCTGTCAGATGAGATCATCCTAGAAATTCGTAAGCAAACAGAAGCCCTTGCCATGGCGCTGAACGTCGTTGGCCTCATGAATATCCAGTTCGCTGTCAAAGATAACGAAGTCTATTTGATCGAGGTGAACCCACGTGCGTCGCGCACTGTTCCCTTTGTTGCCAAGGCCACGGACAGCGCAATTGCATCCATCGCTGCCCGCCTCATGGCTGGCGAACCATTGTCGAACTTCCCACTGCGTGAACCCTATCCCATCACTGAAAACCCAATGGATGTACTGCCTTTGGGCGATGCGTTCACGTTGGCCGACCCAAAGACCCCATGGTTTTCCGTCAAAGAGGCTGTGCTCCCTTTCGCCCGCTTCCCCGGTGTGGACACAATTCTAGGCCCAGAGATGCGCTCCACAGGTGAGGTCATGGGCTGGGACCGCAACTTTGCCCGTGCGTTCCTTAAGGCGCAAATGGGCGCTGGCGTTGATCTGCCATACGAAGGCAACGTGTTCATCTCAATCAAGGACATGGACAAGACAGACGCGATGATTGAGGCCAGTAACATACTGATAACGCTTGGTTTGAACATCATAGCAACGCGCGGCACAGCGGCATGGCTCACTGAACACAACGTCGCCTGCGAAATTGTGAACAAAGTCTATGAGGGCGGATTGACCATCGTGGACCGTCTCAAAGACGGACATATTGCGCTTGTCATGAACACAACAGAGAGTTCGCAAGCGGTTGAAGATAGCCGCGATATTCGCGCCGTCGCCCTGTACGGGAAAATCCCATACTTCACGACGGCAGCAGCGTCACATGCAGCGGCTTTGGCGATGCAAGAACGTGAAGCTGGTGGGGTAACGGTGCGGTCGCTACAGGGGTAGTCACTTTCAACACACCAATTTCCTCGTAAACTATCAGTCTTCGAAGGCGGTGGAACCAAGCGTCTCCTCAATTAATGCAAAGTTCCTCCGCGACGCGGGGTCCATATGACGTAACATGTGGAAATCATTTATTGGAGAAACCATTTCTTTTGCATTGTCAGAGATAGCATTGAGACCAATTAGCACAATTTCCGCATCGCTGAGGTATGCCCTTAGTGATTTTGCATAGTCACTTTTTTCCTGATCGTTTATACTGTTGTTGCTTCGAATATGCCTAAGAACGTTAAATAGAAGCCTCAGATATGGTCCCAAGTACGGCCGCCAATACACTCATCATTTACTTAGCCTAGATAACCCTATGCGCGAGTTCAACGGGTACTATTTGCGTCTTCACCCCTCCCCCATCTCCTTCTTAATCTCCGCCAGCCGCCGCGCATAATCCCCAAACGAAGGCCGCATCCGATCCGGCAACATCACATCGTCAGGTCGCAGGACGTAATCCGTGGTGTCCGGCCCTTCGACCAACCCGGCTAATCGGTAGTGCATGAACATCCGCAGCACGCGGTTGATCCGCGCCTGATATCCCGTCCCCATTCCCTTAAAGAATTTCACCACATCCGCATCCAGCCGGATCGTCACCGACGTTCGTTTTGGGTCACGGCGATCCTCGTCTTTCCAAATCTCGGCCCATTCTGGCGGCAGGCCCATTTCATCCTTCACCGCATTATGAATGTCCCATTCCACCATCCGGTGGGCGTCCGCCGCATAGTTCCAATTGATCCGCTGGGTCTTGGTCATTGTCTTGGGGTCTGGCATCGGCGTCTCCTGTTCATCCATACACTCGGGCAAAATGGTAAACGGCGCAGCAATACAGCGTACGTACATAATCCATACAATAACCACACGGAATGTGGCCGTATTCCAGATGGACTTTTTCACACATCCCTCGCTACAGTTAGGTCCAACCAAGGGGGCACATATGTTCAAAGTCGCAATCACAGGCACCGGCGTTTTCAC
>JAPKCP010000240.1 GCA_028822885.1 Yoonia sp.
AGAGTACGCATTAGATCGTCATCCTGATATTCCCAATGATTACCCTTAGACAATGATCACACCATGATAATGCTCTTGCCCTTCTAGTCAGAGTTTGAGACGTCAGTACCATCTCTTCATTGCCAAAAGGCCACGTTCATGACCCCGCCCAAAGTGAAAAAGCCGTCCCGCCAGCAAGTTTATACTCTTTTGGTCGAGGTCGGTCGCAGTACTGACGATGGATTGCCCGAGGGGGCCACGGGCGGCGCACTGATGTGTTACGCCTCTGGTGTTGACGAGGCCGAGGCAGTGCGCGAAACCGTCGCGATCCTAAAACAGGCCGACCTCGCACCGTTGGATGTGTCGGGTTACGGGACATTGGATGAACGCCTCGCCGAAGGGCATGACATCAACGAAGAAGAACGCGCATTGATGCAGCGGGCCTTGGCTGAAAATTCAGTGATTATCGCTCAAATGACCCCGTTCTTCGAAGGAGACGAAAAAGATGATTGATCCTGTTGCCCTGACGGCCGAACTGGTGCGCTGCAATTCAATCACCCCGGCTGAGGGTGGCGCGCTGGTTTTACTGGAAAAATTACTGACAGATGGCGGTTTTACCTGCACACGGGTGGATCGGCGCGGAATTGCAAACCTTTATGCTCGATGGGGCCGTCAAGGGGCTAACCGGACGTTTGGGTTTAATGGACATACGGATGTTGTGCCTTTGGGTAATCCTGATGCGTGGACCGTTGATCCGTTTGGGGCCGAAATCAAAGACGGATACCTGTACGGGCGCGGTGCCACCGACATGAAATCTGGCGTTGCTGCATTTGCAGCTGCCGCAATTGATTTCGTAGCTGACACGCCCCCTGACGGGGCTGTTGTTTTGGCCATCACCGGGGACGAAGAAGACATCGCACTTGACGGCACAGTTGCCCTTCTTGACTGGATGGATGCCAACAACGAAGCGATGTCAGTTTGCCTTGTGGGTGAACCGACCTGCCCTGATACCATTGGTGATGCCATCAAGATTGGGCGGCGCGGGTCGCTGACAGCTTGGTTTACTATGACCGGCGTTCAAGGGCATTCTGCCTATCCCCATCGTGCCAAGAATCCAGTGCATGCGATGGCGCGCTTGATGGACGGACTTGCATCGCATGAATTGGACAAAGGCACAGAACACTTTGACCAATCGACGCTTGCCGTTGTCACGATGGACACCGGGAACGGGACAACAAACGTTATTCCTGGCCAATGTACCTCTACAGTCAATGTCCGGTTTAATGACAAACATACGGGTGCATCTTTGATTGCGTGGATGCAAGAAGAAGCTGAGAAAGTAGCTGAAACATTCGATCTTCAGATTGAAATGAAGGTTACGATTTCTGGCGAAAGCTTTATCACACCACCCGGTCCACTTTCAGATCTCATCAGCAAGGCTGTGATTGCAGAAACAGGTCGAACACCAGAACTGTCAACATCTGGCGGCACGTCAGACGCTCGGTTTGTGAAGGCGCATTGCCCAGTTGCTGAGTTTGGCCTTGTCGGCAAGACGATGCATCAAGTTGATGAACGGGTGGCAGTCTCTGACATTGTGACACTCAAGGCGATATATGCACGCATTCTGCGGGATTATTTTGCATGATCCGAGTTGTGGACGATTACGCGCCCTGCGTGGCATTGCGCCGGGCAGTTTTCATTGTTGAACAAGGAATTTCTGAGGCTGACGAAATGGACGATCTTGACGATACGTCCATTCATTTGCTCGCGACTGTCGATGGGCGGCCTGTTGGCACTGCCCGTGTTTTGATTGACGGCGATATCGGCAAGATTGGGCGTATCTGTGTTCTAGCCGATCAACGCGGTACAGGGCTTGGTGCGCGCATCGTTTATGCGGCAATGGACCATCTGCGGACCCTGCCCGGGTTGGCGCGTGCCAAGCTTGGGTCGCAAGATCACGCGATCGGTTTTTATGAAAAACTAGGGTTCGTTGGCTACGGTCCATTCTATGACGACGCGGGTATCCCTCACCGGGATATGATTAGAGATTTATAGGACTTAAACCGCTTCGTCTAATTGCAGGGCTAGGCGCCTCCCGCTGTCAAACAGTGCGGGCCAACAAAACCAGGCACTATGCTTTATCGTCTTTGGTTCTCTCAATATCCCGGGGGTGTGGGGGCTGGCCCCCGCTTGGCCTTGCGTGCTAGGGCGAACGTATGACACGCATCCCCTCCAAAACCGAAATCCTGCAATGGATCTCCGAAAATCCAACCAAAGCCGCCAAGCGCGACATCGCGAAGGCGTTTGGCATCAAAGGTGCTGCCCGGATTGATCTCAAGCGGCTTCTCAAGGAATTGGAAGCTGAGGGCAAACTTGCCAAACGGCGCAGTTCGTACCGTGATGCGAATGTTCTACCGCCCGTATCAGTTTGCGAAGTGACCGGCCCGGATGCGGATGGTGATCTCTATGCAAAACCGCTTGAATGGACAGGCGAAGGGACCGCACCACGCCTCCTTATGACCCTGCGCCAAAGTGACCCTGCAATGGCAGCGGGTGAGCGGTTTTTGGGCCGTTTGACAGAGGTTACTGGCGAAGATTATGCCTACACCGCCCGCATCATCCGCCAGATCGGCCACAATCCGCAACGTCTGCTGGGTGTCTTTCGTAAGGGAGCAGAGGGTGGCCGTTTGATCCCGATTGATAAGGGATCAACCAAGGAATGGGTCATTCCCGCTGGTGCCACTGAGGACGCAAAAGACGGTGAGCTGATCGAGGCTGAGCAGTCCGGTCCTAAGGCACGCATGGGTCTGCCCATGGCGCGCGTGGTTGCACGATTGGGCGATCCAAGTGCGCCGCGTGCCGTGTCATTGATCGCGATTCATCAGCACAATATTCCTGATCACTTCCCCGATTCTGTTGTGGCCGAGGCCGACGCCGCCAAGGGTGCCCCGCTCGCCAACAGGCGTGACCTGCGGGATTTGCCGCTTGTGACCATCGACCCGTCTGATGCCCGCGACCACGATGATGCTTGTTATGTTGAGGCCCACGCAGACGGTGGCTTTACCATTTGGGTCGCGATTGCTGATGTTGCATATTACGTCACCCCCGGCTCAGACTTGGACCGCGAAGCTCGCAAACGCGGAAATTCCACCTATTTCCCTGACCGGGTAGTTCCGATGCTGCCCGACACATTGTCCGGCGATCTTTGCTCATTGCATGAAGGCGTGGATCGCGCCTGTCTCGCTGTCGCCATGACCATTGACGCAGAGGGTAACAAAACTGGCCAAACGTTCCACCGTGCGCTGATGCGCTCTGCTGCGTCGCTGCATTACGAAGAAGTGCAGGACGCAATGGACGGGCGCCCAAATGAGCGGACAACCGCGCTGATGGAACCCGTCCTGAAGCCACTTTATGCGGCTTATGCTGCATTGCAAAAAGCACGCGAGCAGCGTCAGCCGTTGGAACTGGACCTCCCAGAGCGCCGGATTGAGCTGTCAGACGACGGCGTCGTTACCTCAGTCAATTTCAAGGACCGCCTTGATGCCCACAAGCTGATTGAAGAATTCATGGTATTGGCGAATGTCGCCGCTGCCGAGACCCTGATCGACAAACAATCACCGTTACTGTTCCGTGTTCACGAAGAACCAAACCCTGACAAACTGGATGCATTGCGCGAGGTTGTGCATGCCGCAGGCATGACGCTGGCCAAAGGTCAGGTTTTAAAAACTGCCCATCTAAACCGCCTCCTGAACCAAGCCCGTGGTACGGACGACGCAGAGTTGGTGAACATCGCGACCCTACGGTCGATGACACAAGCCTATTATAACGCTGAGAATTTCGGTCACTTCGGGTTAGCGCTGCAGGCCTATGCCCACTTTACATCCCCCATTCGCCGCTATGCCGATTTGATCGTCCACCGCGCTTTGATCAAGTCCCATGGCTGGGGTAATGACGGGCTATCCCCCGAAGATGTTGACCGGCTGGACGATACTGCCAAGACAATCTCTGACACTGAACGTCGGTCGATGGTCGCCGAGCGCGATACCACTGATCGCTACCTTGCCGCGTTCTTGTCAGAGCGTGTTGGTGCTGAAATGATGGGCCGCATCAGCGGAATTGCCAAATTCGGCGTGTTCGTGAAGCTGGACGAGACAGGTGCCGATGGCATGGTCCCAATGCGTAATCTGGGCAATGAGTTCTTTCAGTACGATCCTGATAGTCAGACGCTTATGGGGTCCGACAGTGGTATCGTAATTGGCTTGGGACAACGCGTGAAAGTCACGCTTGCTGAGGCGTTACCAGTGACTGGTGGTTTGATCGTTGATCTGCTTGAGATTGATGGCAAAGCCCTACCACACGGTCAGGGTCGTGGACGCCGTGGCGGCCCAGTCAGGCGCAAAGCTGGATCATCGAAAAAGAAGGCTGCGAAAGTTGCGCGCAAGGTGCTGCGGACAAGGAAGTAAACCGCTAGCCCTTTTTACGCAGGTGATAGGTCAGCGCTGATTTGATCAATGCCCCATGACGGATCGGATCGATTTGTGCTGGTTCATCAAACAAGATGGCACGGTTTCCTTCTCGTCGGTCCCACCCCGGGTAGGCCGCAGCAAAATCGCTGATGATGGTCGTTTGACAGTTTGCATAGATCGCAAATCCTCCGATCTTGGGCTGACCTAACCTAATCGTTGATCCGATACGTGCGGGCGTAAGGTATGCTGGCTGACCCCAGCGCAAGCCTTCAGTGACGCTGGTAACTTCTGGTAAGGTTGCGGCGATGTCGAAGATAAGACCCCGCAGCAGCATCAGACCAGCCCGCTCTTTCTCTGGGACTGCGTCGAACGCTGCCTGCACGGCGTCACTTGGAAATGGGGTCAATCGTACATCTCCTTCATGCGATTTACATACCCCATCAAAACCGGATCATCTTTGACACGCAAGGATGTTGGGGTCGACACTGGGCTAGCCGCGATGTTTGCAAGCGTCGCAGCAACCGAGAAATCAGGTAGCGTCGGCACAGCCCCAAGCAGGTAATCTTGGTCAGCCAACAACGCACGAATAGCGGCAAGGTCTTGATCAAGGCGCAGCAGGCGTTCTTTATCTG
>JAPKCP010000241.1 GCA_028822885.1 Yoonia sp.
TCCAGCGTGGTGCCGACCGCGATATCGTTTGCTTCAATTTCTAAAACGTCAATTGTACGTCAATTATGAGGGTCACAAATACCCTTGGGCGTCCAATACGGCACGCATTGCTCAGGTGCGTCCGAAATCAGACTTTCAGTGGCTGACATATCGCACGGCTCAACCTTGATCGCCACCTTGCGGCAGTCTTTGCAAATGGAAACCGGTTCCTATTTCATGCATTGCTCCCTGCGCAGTTGATGCAGAATGCTGCAGCGGTGAGAATATTGTTTTAACGCCTAAGATCTTACACAAATCGCTTGCATCAAACGGCCGATCCTTGCACCTGACGAATTGCGTAGCCGTACCCACCTGCATCAAGAAAAACCTGTTCGGCTGGCGTTGTTTGGCGTCCAATTGCGTCATTGCGATAAGGAAACCTGCCAAACTCCGCGATAACGTTGCGATGCGCCAAGCAATGGTCTGCGTTCATGCTACCGTTTTTTGGCATCCGGTCTTTGAACAAGACAATGGCTTGATCGTGATCTTCAAGCACCTCAGAATGCATCAGCGGCATATAGATAAACTGCCTCTCAGGTTCAGCAACCTTAAGGTCCCAACCCATTTTGATGGCTTTAGCCGTTGCTGCCCGGCTTATCGGATCAGTCGCAAAGGAATCGCTGTGTCCGCGAAACATATTGCGCGGAAACTGATCACAGAGGATCAGAAAACTCAGCAAATCGTCAGGCGATTCCAACCAATCCTGACAGCCACCATCGCGCGCGATCTCCCAAGTTGGTTGAAATCTGCCCACGATTTCAGCATCAACTTGGTCGTTGGCCACGTACCAATCTTTCGGTTCTAAGTCGCCCAGCCAATAGTCGCGGACGTCATTCGGGCTCACGATTTTGGTCATTTAGTGCCTCTTTTTCTGCGGCCTCAGCCTCAGCTGCATATTCTTCTTCACCTTCGATATACAGTTCTTGAGCGACTTCGGCAATTATTGCGGTCCCGGCAGCGGACAATGGCGCGTATGGGACACTTTCATAATCGGCGTCACGCTCACGTTGGGTCATCCGGTAAAGCGCGTAGATCGCGATCGCAGACATCAGAACCAAAAGGAAAACCCAGTATCCGCCCGGCCCCATTTGGTCCATCATCCAACCAAGGATAACTGGGCCAGATACAGCCCCAACGCCGTTCACAAACAGCAACCCACCAGAAGCACCAGCCATGTCCTCTTTTTCAAGGTAGTCATTCGTGTAAGCAATCATGAGTGCATAAAGCGGGTTGGACGTACCACCAATCACGACACCACCAATGATAATTGCGCCGAACTGTCCGCCAAACACAAACGCAAACACACAGCCGACTGCGCCAACGATTGCCAACACGATGATCAAAAGACGGCGGTCCATGCGGTCTGACAACCAGCCAATCGGAAATTGGCAAACCAGCGCGGAAACGTAGATCGCTGAGATGAACAATGAAATTTGCGTCACAGACAGCCCAACACGTTGACCATACACCGCGGACATCCCAAACTGGGCTGCAAACACACCGCCCAGCAAAAACATACCAACGCTGCCAAGCGGTGACGCTATGATCAGCCTTTTGATGCTCATTGGTTTGGCAGTGCTAAAGTCTGGGCTTGGGCGCGCTGACAACAAGATCGGTGCAAATGCCAATGAAACAAGCACCGAAGGGACGATAAACAGGACAAATCCGCTGATATCGCCAAGCGTAACAATATACTGTGCCGCGACGATCCCAGCCATCTGAACGATCATATAAACCGACAGCGCTTGACCCCGGTTTGTGTTATCAGAGGCATCGTTAAGCCAACTTTCCGCCGTAATATACACACCGCAAAAACAGAACCCAATGATCACACGCCCAATGATCCACGCCCAAGGTTCGGTCAGAGTCGGGTAAAGGATCAGGACAGCAGAAATACTTGATGCAAGTGCCGCAAAGACCCGCACATGGCCAACCTTGCCGATCATTTTTGGGGTCAGCTGCGAGCCACCCAAAAAGCCTGCAAAATAAGCCGACATAACGATTGAAATTTCAAACGTCGAAAAGCCTTCTGCGACGCCGCGTAAACCCAGCAATGTGCCCTGAAGGCCGTTGCCGATCATGAGTAGAAACATGCCAAGGAACAAAGCCCATGATGCCGCCAATACCTTAAACATCATGCTCTCCGATGTGGTGTTTTCTGCCGGGTACGCCTGCACGAATAATGGGTCTAGTCCAAAACCGACATCATGAGACGCTTACTGCTCATGCTCGATAAACGCGACGGACTACACTTTTTCGTGTGTGCAGCCGTGTACGTTCGCCCAACGTCGGCAAGGTCCAATGCTTATATCTTTGGCAAAAGAACCGACGAATCTCCATAGGAGAAAAACCGATAGTCATGGGTTAACGCATGCGCATAGATCGCTTTGATTTGGTCGACCCCCATCAAGGCAGACACCAGCATCATAAGCGTTGATTTAGGCAGGTGGAAGTTCGTCATCAGACCGTCGGTCAATTGAAACTGAAATCCCGGTGTGATGAAAATATCAGTAGCCCCCGACCAAGCCTGCAACTGGCCGTTCTTGGCTGCACTTTCAATCAGCCTCAACGCTGTTGTGCCAACCGGGATGATCCGCCCGCCAGCTGCTTTGGTGGCGTTCACCTCAGCAGCGGCAGCAGCTGTTACTACACCACGTTCGGCATGCATTTTATGATCGCGAATATCGTCGACCTTGACCGGTAAAAACGTGCCAGCCCCAACATGCAACGTGACCTTCGTAAACATGACCCCCATATCGCGCAGAGCATCCAGCAAAGCATCGTCAAAGTGTAGCGATGCAGTTGGGGCAGCAACTGCCCCTTTATTCTCAGCCCAAGCGGTTTGATAATCAGTTTTGTCAGCCTCATCAGCAGGCCGTTTGGCTGCGATATATGGCGGAAGAGGCATCGCGCCCACAACATTTAAAGCCGCGTCAAAATCGTCCCCTGTCAGATTAAATTGTAACACGCCCTGCCCGTCAGCACGCCCGATCATCTTGGCGATCAGATGGTTGGAAAAATGAATATTTTCACCATCACGCACCCGCTTCAAAGGCTTAATCAAAGCCGTCCAAGTTCCATCAGGGCGCGGATCTAGTAATGTGACCTCTATCTTCGCCGTTGTCCGCCCCTCAGCCCCATCGCGAAACCGTTGACCAGTCAGACGGGCAGGAATAACCTTCGTGTCATTCAAGATTAGGCGGTCGCCGGGTCGTAAAATGCTAGGCAGATCAAAAACGTGTTTGTCCGTGATCGTGTCACCTTGGGCCAACAGCAGCTTCGCCGCTGTGCGTGGCTTGGCTGGGCGCACGGCAATCTTGTCGTCGGAGAGCGCAAAGTCAAAATCGGAAAGCTTCATTCTGGAACCTGTGGTGGGGCACGCCGGAAAATATTACGGAACATGCCGGGGGTTAGGGCTGAAAATGGGTTAACGCTGACCTTCGGCTCTGACGCTGTCCCAGTGATATTAAAATTAAACCCAATCAGGCCTTCGCCGCGCCGGGTGAAAATAGCGCCAATGCTATTGATAAGATACAAAGGCGAGATCACACCCTGAAAATCCATTTGATTGGTAGCGAGCGTGTAAAGCCCATCTAGCGAAATGCCAAGGCCCGGGCCAACCGCGCTTGATTGCGTCAGAATGATCTGTTGCGGGGTGAGCTGAAAACGGGCGTCCACTTCGTCAAAAGCGATGCCCTGCCCGTCAAGTTGCTGCAACAACCCGACCACACTGATTGCGTCAAGCAAAGCCGCCATCGCAGGTGCGTCGCGTATTCGCAGCTCACGAACGGCGAGCGCGCCATCAAACGTCCCAGCCCCGTCCGCAGGCAACAGCGTCAGATCAAATGAACCGCCAACAGCTGTCGTCATCAGGCCAGTGGCGCGTGCAACGCCGCCGAAGTCGTTCCCCACCAATCGCACGGCTGATTGGCCATTGCTGGGGGCGACTGTTCCTTGGACATCAACGGCGTCATTGATACGTGCTGTAAACTCGCCCGCAAACCCACCTGCGCCTGTGAATTCGCCCACGAACCGGGTCAACGCAATGCCTTCCGTTATTTCCAAACGGTCCAGCGCAATAGAGATCGGACCACTATCGCCGCCGCCTGCCCCAAAACTGGCCTGCCGCAGATCAATCGAGCCACCGCGGATTTCTACCGCGACGGGCCGATTGCCACCACGCCCGCGCAACGTGATCGGAGCATCCAACCAGTTCCCAACCTGCACGCGGCTAAACCGAGCCCGGTCAAGCGACCCATCTGCGCCGAACGTCACATCGCCCTGTGCATCAAGGCCAACCCCCGCAATCTCAAGATTCTCCACCTGAGGATCAGTACCAAGCCTGCCACTGACCTTAAGGTTTCCCAGTGTCTGACGCGCTTTGGACCACGCCACAGCTGGAATGGCGACGTGCATACCGCGCAGGTCCGAGGTCACGGTGTAGCGCGGCACTCCGCCTGAGGGGATCCGCAGATCGAGGCGGCCTGCGCTACTTCCTGCGACCGTTCCCGGCGGTAGGGCCACGTCGAATGCGGCCAATGACTGCTCAGACAGCCTCAGCCCGGCCTGCAGCCGACTACCCGATCCGTCGAAACGCTGCACCCAAGTGCCATCAATCTCAACCCCATCCACCGTGGCGAGACCTGCGATTTCAAGCTTTGTTTTGTCCGCAACGAGCGTCAAACGATCAGCCGTGAGGTTACGATTTGGAATCAGGCTACGACTGCTAAGATTGTTGAGAACAGCATTCACTTCGACGCCAACTTCGCTTGAAACGATGCCAGATTTCATCGGATGGGTCATTTTGATATTTAACTGAATACCCCCATCAGCCGCGTCAGCCCTTAGCCCGGCAAGCGATGTGTATCCCATCGGTGGCAGGTCCATTAACGACAGGGCCGCAGTCAAGCTGCCGCGTAAGTTTAGATCATATTCGGCTGGCCTTGGGTCAAGGCTGAGGTCCGGCATCACAAGCGTTGATCCGGCCGCAGTCATGATACCTCCGATGGGAGCAGTGACAATGCCATCATCTAA
>JAPKCP010000242.1 GCA_028822885.1 Yoonia sp.
TCACCGTTGCACCCGCGGACTTGGCAAGCATATGCAAGCTGGCATCAGCGCTAGCGCAACCCCTCGCCACAAAAACCAGTGCAGTATCGGTGAAAGCGTCAGGTGTAATCGCACCAGTTTGCCATGCAATGCGGGCTTGGCTGTGTAAATCAGCTACTTCCGGGTCCAACAAGGACGCCAAGAAGGTTATTGCGGCCTCGGTCTTGAGGATAAGTCTGCATGCTGTTTCCGATCTTGGATATGGCAGTCGCAGTTGCAAGGCCTTGGGCCTACGTGACGCTATCTGCTGCACTCATAGTCCAAAGTGTGAGGGCCGCCGTGCCAATCACATTAGCTACGGCATGAATACCACACGTCGTCCCGGACCAAAGATGATGCCGGTAATACCGCAAAAATGGACAATATTGGGACATTGAGGCAAGCGCAACTTGTGGATCTACGGTAGTGCTTTGATGTGAATTCCACCCATGTAATGCGACGCTGTAACCGGCCTACGCAACGAGTCGCGCTACCAATAAAAACAATGGGGCACCTCTTGTGCGTCCTGCTCATAGCACGGCCAATCAAGGTCAGCTTTTGGGGGGCGGTCTCAACTAATCGACGCAGCACATGCATTAAACCGCTCTGCAGGAGTTTGGTAGCCCAGCGTCAAACGCTGTCGCGATAACCGTGCAACGTGACTGCATTTGATATTTCTGCCTTAGATTTTCCTATCATTAAGCGGCAAGATATCGGCGTTCCCAGATAGTTACAAAGGACGCGATTTGACGATAAAGTGTATTTCTATCGGCTCACATTCTATCAGAATTTTCCAAATTGCTTACACATTGCCGTTAGCATGATTGAGGCACCTCAAAGTACCTCTTTCAACAAATTCCGTGGGCATACGGACGGCGCGTGCCTTGCAGTTTTTGTTCTGAAGAACATCTGTTAACAATTCGATAGAAGCGCGAACAATATTTTCGATGGGTTGTCGGATCGTCGTCAAGTTAAAGTTTTGCCAGCCTGCAATCTTCATGTCATTAAACCCAACAATTCCAACATCATCTGGAACGCCGATCCCAACTGAATTCAAGGCGCTGATTGCACCAATCGCAATAGCGTCGTCGCAACAAAAATAGGCCTCACAGAGCGGCTTAGCCATTAACCTATGCATCTCGGCATTGCCGGCCTCATAGGAGTACTTGGAAGCGAAACTGTAGGTCATCGTGGCGTCGGGGGCAGCGCCAATGACTTCAGAAAACCCCGCAATACGATCTATAGTCGAGGATGCTGTTGGCGGCCCACCAAGAAAGCCGACCTTGCGATAACCACGTTCAATAAGTTTCTGAGCCGCCATGCGACCACATTCAACATTGCCAATACCAACGACATTGATTGATGGAGAAGCCAATAAGCGGCCAAACGCGTGAACCACAGGAATGCCCGCGTCGCGGAACGCCTCCGGAAATTCGCAAGGCAACGTCGAGGAAGCGATAATAACACCTTCAACTGAATATCGAGACAGCAATCTGACTGACTTATCCGGTTCAACTTCATCTGACAGATTGATAAGAACCGGTAAAAGCCCCTGCGCCTGAAGCCCACGTGACAAAAGATCGAAGACTTCCAAAAACGCTGGGTTTTTGTAGTTGTCTGAAACCAGTCCAATTAACCTTGTTCTTCCATTGCGCAGGCTGCCTGCGATGCGATTGGGCGTGTACCCGAGGTTTTTGGCAACACGCCCGATTAGTTTCCGCTTTTCGTCTGAGACATATGAACCCGGTGTAAAGTTTCTAGACACGGCCGAACGAGAAACGCCCGCAGCCTTAGCAACATCGCCTAAGGTGACCCGGTTCATCGACTGGCAAGACACGGGTAACCAACCATGCTTAAACGGTGCCGCCCAAACTTCCTTCAAGAGCGGCCATTTCTTGACCACCTGCCATCATATCCTGAAGTTCGTCTGGTGTGACTTCACCGCGCGCGGCTGTACCAAGCGTCTTGCCACGATTGAGCACAGTAAAACGGTCACCTACGGCCATCGCGTGGCGCACGTTGTGTGTAATAAACACAACCGCGATACCCTTCTTACGTACCCTGTCGACAGTGGCCAAAACGTTGGCGGTTTGCCGCACTCCAAGGGCGGATGTCGGTTCATCGAGGATCAACACCTTGGCACCAAAATGCACCGCCCGCGCGATGGCCACGGTTTGTCGCTCGCCACCAGACAGTGTCCCAACAGCCTGATCAGGCCCACGCAAGTTGATCCCCATTTCGTTCATTTGCTGCATGGTGACTTCGTTGGCTTTTTCATGATCGAAAAAAGTGAGACCAGCGATCTTTTTGATAGGTTCATTTCCCATAAAGAAATTTCGGCTGACCGACATAAGCGGGATCATCGCAAGATCTTGATAGACCGTTGCAATACCTGACGCGATTGCATCACGGGGACGGTCGAAATTCATCGGCTGACCTTCAAAGACAATCTGACCTCTTGTGGGCTTGTGCACACCAGACATCGTCTTGATAAAAGTCGATTTCCCCGCGCCATTATCACCCAAAAGACAATGGCATTCACCCGGCAACACGTCGAGAGATACACCAGCCAAAGCGATGACAGACCCAAAGTGCTTTTCGATGTTCTTCATCTCAATAAGTGGTTGAGTCATCTTATTTCTCCCCTGTGATGAGGCGGCGGATGTACGTGTTCAGGATCACAGCAAACAAGAGGATCACACCAAGGAACACGCGGAACAGTGAACTTTCAACACCTGCAAAGAACAGGCCTTGTTGGACCACCCCAAAGATTAACGCGCCAAGTGCAGCACCAATCACAGAGCCATATCCGCCAGTCAGAAGCGCTCCGCCGATAACAACGGATATGATTGCCTCAAATTCCTTGAGCAACCCGCGATCCGCGCCAGCCGACCCAAATTCGATAACCTGTGCTGTTGCAAAAACGGTCGCACAGAAGGCAGTAAACATGAACATCATGATCTTGACGCGCGTCACAGGGACACCAGCATAGCGGGCCGCTTGTGCGTCGCCTCCGACTGCAAATATCCAGTTTCCAAACCTTGTGCGGGTCAGAACAATATGGCCGAAAGCAATCAATACCAATGCCCAAACAATTAACATCGGGATGCCGTCAACAACGGGATCTCCAGCGCGGGTTCCGCGTGTGAATGTCGTTATCCAGCCGGCTTCACCCATCCATTGGAAAAGGCCTTTCAGAATTTTTCCACCAAATATCGGCGCGAGCCAGTCACCTTCAGCAGCCTCTCTAACGCCGCCAATAATAGTCTTTTGTGTTGTCGCGATTGCTGCAAAAATTGTTAGTCCACGCAAGATATAGAGGAAGGCAAGCGTGACGATAAAACTTGGGAGCCCAGTTTTGACAACCAGCCAACCATTCACGCCGCCCAGAGCGACGCAAAGTATAAATGTGGCGATGATCGCTATCCACATTGGGACGCCGAATGTCACACTCATTAACGCGATCGACATGCCGGCAAAGCCGATCATGGATCCAACGGAAAGATCGAATTCGCCTGCAATCATCAGAAGGCATGCACCGACAGCTATGATTGCGAATTGTGCTGAAACAATGGACCAGTTCATCACACCTTGTGGGTTGAACATGCCTGAATCGCCTGCCAGCAACAGGAAGAAGATGAAAACAAGAACCGTCCCAACTATTCCGCCAAGTTCTGGACGGATCAGTGCTTGTCGGAATCTCGACGACTCCTTTACGCGTTCGTCAGCGTTATTCATTTTTGCATTGTCAGACATTTTTTGCTCTCCCCAACTAGAAAGGGCGGCGGTTATTACCGCCGCCCAAATTGCCTCAACTTAGCGGTAGACGCCTGCCATACTGGCAACTGCGTCAATGGTGTCCTTGGTCACGAAACCAGGGCCCGAGTTGATGTTATGCGGAACCCGCAGGCCATAGCGATTGTAGTTCGCCATCAACACAACAGCGAGATACCCTTGGAAGAACGGCTGTTGGTCAATTGCCCACAACACGATGTCTTCTTTGATACCAGCCGAGATTTCGGAGCTAAGATCAAAGGTTCCAAAATAGATATCACCCGCAAGACCATTTTCCTTAACGGCTTCGATTGTTGGACCGGCCGAGGTTGGACCAAGCGTCAAGATCGCATCGGTTTCAGGGTTGGCTGAAAGGTACGCAAGAACCTTGTTCTTGATTTCCCCTGGATCTTGACCGCTATCGATCATCTGATTGCCCAAGTCAGCGCCGATGGCATCCGCAAAGCCCTGACAACGCTCAACCGAAGCACCGTTAGTGATATAGTGGTTCACACATAGGAACGATTCAACACCTGCAGCGGCTGCTTTTGTACCCGCTGCGTGGCCGGCATCGTATTCTGGCTGACCAATGTGCATAAGGGCGCCCATCGCAGCAGATTGCTCGTGAGAACCCGAATTTACAGTAATAACTGGAATACCCTGATCAACTGCGTTCATGACTGGGCCAGAAAGCGCGTCAAAGTCAGCGATGCTGAGGATGATACCATCTGGGCCAGAAGCTGCTGCTTGCTCAACAATCCGCGCCATATCGGCGATATCACCGGTCGGTGGGTTACGATATTCAACCGTCACGCCAAGTTCTTCTTCGGCAATTCCAAGCGATGTCTTGATGGTATTCCACCAGCTGTCGGAATCAGGCGCATGGCTGATAAACACATAACGTTCACCTTCGGCCATTGCAGGCCCTGCAAGCGTAGAAAATGCCAATGCAGTAACCGTAGCCGCCGTTGTAAATAAACTTTTCTTCATTCTTTCCTCCATGTTGGGCATATTTTGGTTGGTTGCGCTATATTAGTGTTCAGATCGCCCCCCAAACACATCCCTAATGTGTTTATCCTTGCACACGCGTTGTTGTGACAGATTGGCACATGGCGATTGAATGAACAGGGTAACTATATCCAATCTGGACATTCGTGACTTTTATTGGCAACCCACTTCGTTGTCTTGCGCCAGCCGATGATTGATTTCGAGTTGAGCTTCGTCCAACGCTTGTTTGATTGGTGTTTGTCCTTGCACCGGC
>JAPKCP010000023.1 GCA_028822885.1 Yoonia sp.
TACGTTCTGCGGGAAGATTTTGATATCAACACCCTGACACGCGACCGCCCAATGTGGGATCGTTTGGTGGAACAACTCACCAAATACCCCGGCCTAAGACTTGGCGGACCTTCCATACGCTGGGTCGGCGAATCCCTGCGCGAAATGTTGCATTTGTCCTCTCTGCCAAGCCCTAAAATGCCAACGATTACGTTTCTGGGCACCGCTGAAGACGTCGTCGACCCACAACGCATCAAAGACCGGATGGCGAAATGGCCCCACGCAACCTTGCACATGATCGAAAAGGGAGAGCACGAGGTGATGCTTGAAATCCCTGAAACCCGCACCTTTGTTTACGATACAATGGCAGCCCATTTCGACTCCCATCCCTAGGCATTCACCCAAATAGCCCTACAATAAAGGTCATGGCTGACGTCCTGACATTCACAGATCGTGGCATTTACTGCCCAGCGGGCGATTTCTATATCGACCCTTGGAAACCCGTTGACCGGGCTTTGATCACGCACGGGCATTCCGATCACGCGAGGTGGGGGATGAATCGTTATCTTGCGACCGAAGCGGCAGCGCCTGTGATGCGTCATCGGCTTGGCGATGTGACACTTGAAACGATCCGCTACGGCGAAATCCGCCAGATCGGCGGCGCAAGCGTGTCATTTCATCCGGCTGGCCACGTTCCCGGTTCTGCCCAGATCAAAGTCACCGTGGGGGGCGAAACATGGGTCGCATCCGGTGACTACAAAACAGTTGCTGACGGGCTGTCTGAACCATTTGAACCCGTGCGCTGCCACGCCTTCATTACCGAATGCACGTTTGGGTTACCGATCTTTTCTTGGACCCCACAAGATGTGTTAACGGGGCAAATCAACGAGTGGTGGATGGCGAACAAAGTAGCAGGTCGCACATCTGTCCTTGGCGCCTATGCCCTTGGCAAAGCACAGCGTTTGCTCACATCTGTTGATCCAGACATCGGCCCTATCCTAACGCACGCAGCGATCGAGAACACCAATGAGATCTTGCGCGCACAAGGCATCGCCCTGCCGGACACGATCCGTGTATCCGGTGAAATCAATGTCAAAGACTACCCCGGCGCCTTGGTTCTAGCGACACCATCGGGCATGGCGGGGCCATGGCTCAAGAAATTTGGTCCCGTCTCAACAGCCTTCGCAAGCGGGTGGATGGCCTTACGTGGGGTCCGGCGCAGGCGCGGGGCAGACCGAGGCTTTATCGTGTCAGATCACGCAGATTGGGCGGGTTTAAACAGCGCAATCAAGGAAACTGGGGCAACTAAAATATTCGCAACCCATGGCTATACCGACAGCTTTCATCGGTGGCTGCGCGAGCAAGGCTATGACGCACACGTCGTCTCGACCGAATATACAGGCGACGACATCAGCGACGAAGATGCCGCATGAAGGATTTTGCCACCCTTTTCACCCGCATTGACGAAAGCACAAAAACCAACGCCAAAGTCGCTGCCCTTGCTGACTATTTCCAGACAGCAACGGATGACGATAAGCTTTGGACAATCGCTTTGTTCTCAGGCCGCCGCCCAAAACGCACCATCACGGCAACCCGCCTACGCGCTTGGGCCGCCGAAGTTGCAGGACTCCCTGACTGGCTGTTTGAGGAAAGCTACAGCATCGTCGGCGATCTAGCCGAGACGATATCTTTGGTCCTGCCACCACCAAAGTCGCTTAACGACCAGTCTTTGACCTGCTGGATCAGGCAGATACAATACCTCAGCACGCTAGACGATGAAGCTCGCAAAATTGGAATCCTCGCGGCTTGGGAAACGCTTCCTAATACGCAACGATTCTTGTTCACCAAACTACTGACAGGCGGCTTTCGGGTCGGCGTCAGCACAAAATTGATGACACGCGCGTTGGCCAAAGCAACCGATCAGGACGAGGCAACGCTGACCCACAAATTGATGGGGAATTGGACGCCCGAAACCATCAGCTACCATGACTTGATCGAAGCAGATGATCCAACCGCTGATTTATCGCGCCCCTACCCTTTCTACCTTGCCTACGGTCTTGAGACCCTCGACGATCTTGGTGATCCGTCAGAGTGGAGCGCGGAACGCAAATGGGACGGTATCCGTGGCCAATTTATTGTGCGTGGCGGTGAACATCACCTTTGGTCACGCGGCGAAGACTTAATGACTGACCGCTTTCCCGAACTAGCCCAACTCAAAGATTATTTGCCCGACGGAACAGTGATTGACGGAGAAGTGTTGGCTTTCGCGGATGAAAAACCACTTTCCTTCAACGCACTGCAAAAACGGATCGGGCGCAAGACTGTTCCAAAGAAACTGCTGGCAGAGACGCCAGTCATTATCATGGCATACGACCTTCTCGAACATCAGGGCCAAGATATCCGCGACACCCCGTTTGCGCAGCGACGCGCACTTTTGTCGGACGTGATAAAGACAGTGCCCGACACAGCCCCGTTGCGTCTATCCGCTTCAATCGACTTTCAAGACTGGAACACCTTAGCAAAGGAACGTGACAGATCCCGCGAATTACACGCGGAGGGCTTGATGCTAAAGCACAAGGAAAGCCCCTATTTATCGGGCCGCAAACGCGGCGATTGGTGGAAATGGAAAGTTGATCCACTGACAATCGACGCCGTGATGATCTATGCGCAAGCGGGGCACGGCAGGCGAGCAAACCTTTTCACTGACTACACATTTGCAGTTTGGGATGGCACAAATCTGACACCTTTCGCCAAAGCGTATTCGGGCCTGACCGACAAAGAATTTCGCGAAATCACGGCATGGGTACGCAAAAATACGCTGCAAAAATTTGGACCCGTCCGCCAAGTGCCACCTGAACTTGTTTTCGAAATCGCGTTTGAGGGGATTCAGGCCTCTCCCCGGCACAAATCCGGTGTCGCTTTGCGGTTTCCACGCATGTTGCGTTGGCGTCATGACAAGCCCGCCTCAGAGGCAAATACACTCGCAGATTTGAATCAAATGCTGGCGCAATACGGTTGACTACAAGCCTCTGCATAAGATTGCTCTTTACGCGACTGCCGAGCCTTTCATCATCGTTAACCTTTGCATATGTACCAAAGAGTATATTTTGTATGAGGTTCTAAAATGATCCATAAAGCGCCAGTCCACGATGTAAATCCAACCGGTGGCCATAACCAATTTGGCGATTTACCCGAATGGGATTTAACTGACCTTTACCCAACCCCCGATGGTCCTGAGATCACAAAAGACATGGATTGGCTCGAAATTTCCTGCGCTGATTTTGCCAATGATTTCGAGGGTAAGCTGGACACACTTGATGCAGATGACATGCTGAAAGCTGTGCAACGCTACGAACAGATCGATGTGATCGCGGGGCGCATCATGTCGTATGCTGGCTTGCGTTATTATCAGATCACGACGGACAGTGATCGGGCCAAATTCATGGCCGACATGCAGGACAAGATCACCGCATTTACGACGCCGCTGGTTTTCTATGGCCTCGAGTTCAATCGACTTGATGACGCACACCTGTCTGGACTTATCGATTCCAACGACGCCCTTGCCCGTTACAAGCCTGTTTTTGATCGTATGCGCGCCATGAAACCGCACCAGCTGTCCGATGAGCTTGAGAAGTTTTTGCACGATCAATCCACCATCGGTGCTGCTGCGTGGAATCGTCTGTTCGATGAAACTATGGCCGGACTCGAATTTGAGGTGAACGGCGAAAGCCTGAACTTAGAAGCCACGCTCAACCTGTTAACCGAACAGGATCGCAGCAAGCGAGAGGCGGCAACACATGCCCTCGCGGATGTCTTTCAAGAGAACATCAAGATTTTTGCCCGCGTGCACAACACGCTCGCAAAAGAGAAAGAGATCGAAGACCGCTGGCGCAAAATGCCGACCCCACAAACTGGGCGGCATCTTTCCAACCATGTTGAGCCAGAAGTTGTCGAAGCACTGCGCAACGCAGTGGTTGCAGCCTACCCGCGCCTGTCCCATCGCTACTATGCGTTGAAAGCCAAATGGTTAGGCCTTGAGCGGATGGAAACGTGGGATCGTAACGCGCCACTCCCGATGGAAAGCGAACGCCTGATTAGCTGGGACGAAGCCCAACAAACCGTCATGGATGCATATGCTGATTTCGACCCGAAAATGGCCGAACTTGCTAAGCCATTCTTTACTGATGGCTGGATCGACGCCGCCGTTAAACCCGGCAAAGCCCCCGGTGCCTTCGCCCACCCGACAGTGACAACGGTTCACCCCTACGTCATGCTGAACTACCTCGGCAAACCGCGTGATGTTATGACACTTGCCCACGAATTAGGTCATGGCGTGCATCAGGTTTTGGCAGCAGGACAAGGCGAATTACTGTCCTCCACGCCACTTACTCTCGCAGAAACCGCTTCTGTCTTTGGCGAAATGTTGACGTTCCGCAAACTACTCGAAGGCGCTAAAACCAAGCAAGAACGCAAAGTCCTGCTCGCTGGCAAAGTTGAGGACATGATCAATACGGTCGTGCGTCAGATCGCGTTTTATGACTTTGAATGCAAACTTCATGCAGCACGCGCACAGGGCGAGTTGACACCAGACGACATCAACGCGCTTTGGATGTCAGTTCAAGCAGAATCGCTAGGTGAGATTTTCGACTACACACCCGGCTACGCAACATTCTGGGCCTACATCCCACACTTCGTGCATTCGCCGTTCTACGTTTATGCCTATGCATTTGGCGACGGTCTCGTGAATGCGCTGTACGCGGTCTACGAAGAAGGTGACCCTGATTTCAAAGAAAAGTACTTTGATATGCTCAAAGCCGGTGGGTCCAAGCACCACAAAGAACTATTGGCGCCATTCGGCCTTGACGCATCTGACCCCAGCTTTTGGGACAAAGGTCTGTCGATGATCGAAAGCTTCATCGACGAATTGGAAGCGATGGAAGACTAATCTCGCGGTGACGGCGCTGTATAAAACACGCCGTCACCCCTTCATTTCGCCAAAACAACTCACTGCGCTGCGGCGTAAATCATATCCAACATCACTTGGGTTCCCCTGCTCCATTCAAGTGGACACGGAAACGCTGCCTCCCCCCTTACAGACGCGCAGAAGTTCTCAATTTGTCCAACATAGTGGTTTTCAGCTGGCCACCGTTCCGTCGAACGCGGCATATCTTTACGATCCAATATCAGCTCGGCCACGTCAGCTTTGTTGGCATTAAACGGGCATGTCAGGCGCAAAATGCCTTTGGTCCCGTGGAATGTGATCTGCTGATAATTCGTCATACGCATCGACACGATGGCAGAAAAACTTGTCGCACCAAAATCTGCGGCAACCTGCGCAAACACATCAACACCGTGTTCATATCTCAGGTTTGAAAGCGTCACTGCCGCAGGTTCCAAGCCAGATACAAACCGGGCCGCACCTATTGGGTAGACCCCGATATCTGGCAATGCACCGCCCCCTTTGGTCGGGTCGTGGCGAATATTGGTGACATCACCTGCGTTATTATAGCTGAACGTGCCATCAATATGGACCAATTCACCGATTGCGCCAGATTGGACCAACGCGCGCGCGCGGATGAACTGTGAGTGATGCACAATCATAAAGGCCTCAGCCGCAATCAACCCAGATGCATCGCGTGCCGCGATCAGATCATCAAAAGCCTTAGCGTTCAGTGCAATCGGTTTTTCACACAGAACGTGCTTACCCGCCTGCAATGCCTTGATCGTCCAAGGGACATGCAAATGGTTTGGCAGTGGAATGTAGACCGCATCAATGCTGGGATCAGCAAGCAAAGCATCATAGTCCAGATGAACCTTGATATCCGGGGCAAACGCTTGGAAGCCCGCAGCTTTTTCAACGCTAGATGTTGCAAGCGCTGCCAAATTCGCCCCCTTTGCCGCATGGATGGCCGGTGCCATATTGTCTTGCGCAAAACGTGATGCGCCTAAAACGCCCCATTGAACTGTCATGCCTGTCTCCCTGATTTGTGGACATGCTAGCGCAAACATCTCACAACTGGAACGTGACCTTGGCACAAAAAAGCCGCCGCAGTTACCCGCGACGGCATTTTCGGTCAGCAGCAAACCCCTTAAGCGGGTACGAGCATACCTTTTTCTTTCGCAAGCTTATGCATCTCAGCCTGCAGTTTTTCAAACGCGCGCACTTCGATTTGGCGAATACGCTCGCGCGAAACGCCATATTTCCCGCTCAAATCTTCCAGTGTGATCGTCTCTTCCGCCAAACGGCGTTGCATCAAAATGTCTTTTTCACGGTCATTCAGAACGCCCATGGATTCGGCCAACATTTCGCGGCGCATCCCAAGTTCATCGCTCGCTTCATAATCGCCAGCAGTATTCGCGCTCTCGTCCTCAAGCCAATCCTGCCACTGCATCGTGCCTTCGCCGTCAGACCCGACAGTTGCGTTCAAGGACGCATCACCGCCCGATAAACGGCGGTTCATTGAAACAACTTCGGTCTCAGTCACACCAAGGTCGGTTGCAATTCGCGCTACATTTTCAGGCCGCAAGTCACCTTCTTCAAGCGCACCAATCCGGTTTTTCGCCTTACGCAGGTTAAAAAATAATTTCTTCTGGGCAGACGTCGTCCCAAGCTTCACAAGCGACCATGAACGCAGAATATATTCTTGGATCGATGCCCTAATCCACCACATCGCATAGGTCGCCAGACGGAACCCTTTTTCAGGGTCAAAGCGTTTCACAGCCTGCATCAGACCTACGTTAGCCTCAGAAATAACTTCGGCTTGCGGTAGGCCATAGCCCCGGTAGCCCATAGCAATTTTCGCAGCCAGACGCAGATGCGACGTTACCATTTGGTGCGCTGCATCAGTGTCTTCGTGGTCCACCCAACGTTTGGCGAGCATGTATTCCTGCTCTGGCTCAAGCATAGGAAACTTGCGGATTTCTTGCATATAACGGTTCAGTCCCTGTTCCGGGGACGGCGCTGGCAGATTTGCGTAACTACTCATTTTTATAACTCCCTGCCCTCAATGGGCGACCCAATGTTTATGGGATTAACATAGATATGGGGGTGTCTGAGACACCTTTCAAGATGGCCTACCCCTAATTCGTTATCAGTATATGAATATGCCGCACCACAAGTTGAAGGGGTATTACTGTGCATTCACGCACATGCGATTGATTGTTTCAGACCGTTCCACCAAGTGCGCGCAGAAGTTCGGTCATATCATCAGGCAAGGGTGCGTTGAATTCCAAATCTTCCTTCGTCACCGGATGCACAAATCCCAGCGTAGCGGCGTGCAGCGCCTGCCTGCGGAACCCTGCGACGGCTGCAACACCAGCTTCACCCACAGCCTTGGGCGATAGTTTACGCCGCCCACCATAGACCGGATCGCCAATCAGCGAATGACCACAATGCGCCATATGCACACGAATTTGGTGCGTGCGGCCTGTCTCAAGCCAACATTCGAGCAACGCAGCCACCGCAGGTGTTCCCAAAGGCTGCACAATACGGGCCCTGGTCACAGCATGGCGACCAACGTCAAAAGACACGGCTTGGCGTTGACGATCTGTCTTGTGGCGCCCTAGGAATGTCTGAACACGCAGAATATTACTTGCCTCAAACGACGCGCCCTTGATACCACGTACCCGCGGATCATTCGATGAAGGTTCGCCGTAACACAGGGCCAAATACCGCCGTTCAACAGAGTGATCAGCGAACTGCTTTGCCAACCCATGATGCGCCCGATCCGATTTGGCCGCGATCAGCAGCCCGGTCGTTTCTTTGTCAATACGGTGAACAATGCCCGGGCGCTTCATGCCCCCAACGCCACTTAAAGTCTCGCCACAATGGTGGATCAACGCGTTCACAAGCGTACCACCGGGCGTTCCGGGGGCAGGATGCACAACCATACCAGACGGCTTATTTATAACAATCAGGTCATCATCTTCGAAGATCACATCAAGTGGGATATCCTCGGCCCCAATATGGCTTTCCTCGGCCACCTCAACAGCAATGGTAATCTCAGCATCTTCCAACACGCGAAACCGAGGATCAAACACCACCACGCCGTCAACCTTAACCGACCCATCAGCAATCAACTTAGCCAATCGGGATCGCGAAAGCGA
This sequence comes from Yoonia sp., assembly GCA_028822885.1. GTDB lineage: Bacteria > Pseudomonadota > Alphaproteobacteria > Rhodobacterales > Rhodobacteraceae > Yoonia. Next base: position 8,086 of record JAPKCP010000023.1, read on the forward strand.
CGCGGCCTCTGGCACATCGCGCGCAAGCGCCTTATCAAGACGCGGTGGCGGATTGTCCGCGATGGAGAAACTAACAATGGTCGCAGACATGGATGACGCTCCTGATACACTCCCGCCGCATCTGACCTACCTCAAACGGCTGGTCACAGTGCTGACGGTTGTGATGATTGCGGGCTTCATACTCATGATCACCATGCTTGTCATCCGCTTGAATCGTGACCCATTGCCTTTACCGGACCGAATTACGCTGCCTGAAGGCACAAATGCCTATTCTTTCACGCAGGGCCAAGACTGGTTCGGGGTTGTGACGGACGATGACCAGATCCTCGTCTATGACCGCGGCACCAATGCGCTTATCCAAACCATTGATGTCGCGACGCCCTAATTTCACTTTGCCAAAACAACTCGCCCCGCTGGCAAGCGTCCCGTACTATCAGTCTTGCACAACTGCTGCGGTCCATTCGTTCAAAAACTGCTGGCGCATCAACGGATCAACAAACACTAACAATCCCGGATCAAGGCGAATGGGTCGCAAATGCGGTCCCGCTGCCAAAGCAGCCTCGTTGATACGTGGAAGGCCCGTTTCATTTTCGATCAACCGCTGCCCCTCGGTCGACAGCAAAAAATTAAGAAATGCAGCGCCTAAATCAGCCCGTTCAGCCGTGCGAGGGATCAACGCTGTGCGCAGCAACACATGCGTAAAATCAACGGCCTCGATCACGACGGCATCCCCATCATCTAAACGAGCCGTCGCATATGACCCAAGCACATTATACGCCAACGCCAAATCTCCTGACTGGACAGCTGCGATCATGTCGCCACTTGTGGTGAACAATTGTGGGTCCAAACCGCCGACAACTTCCGACAGTCGCCAGCTCGACTCTGACTGGCGAACATCTTGCGTAGCAAATAAATACCCAGCGCCAGACCGAACCGGATCATATGTGCCAATCCGACCGACATAGCGCGCAGGATCGCTGCGCAACACGTCGATTAACGCTGCTCGTGTGCGCGGCGGATTGCCATCAAATGCCGCCTTAGAAGCAACCATCACAACGGGTTCTTGTGCAAAGGCAAATAACTGATCACGCCACCGCGCCCACGCAGGCAACGCCACCGTTTCAGTCGAAGCATGGCCCTTTGCAAACCCATCATTGGCTAACTTAAGCTGCAAATCCATGGCAGATGAAATCGCAAGATCAAACGCGGCCTCTTCTTGCAGGGCCGCAAAGACCTGCTGGCTGTTGGCAACTGTGTACCGCAATGTCACGTCAGGATTGGCAATCTGAAAGGCCGTAATTAAAGGCGCAAATGCTTGCGTGTCGGTGGTGGATAAGATCGATAGTTGATTTGATCCGCCCTCAAAGACAGTCTCTTCCTCGATCTCAAACGCGTGCACCAGACCAGCACAAAGCGTCAAGCCAATGGCAGCAATAATGTGGCGCATGTCCCACCTCCGTCGCGTTCCTCGATTTCAAAGCTCCCGCCGATCGCGCGTGCAACGTCGCGCACAATGGTCAGACCAAGCCCTGATCCGATCACATCACCTACATTCTCACCGCGCTGAAACCGCCTCGCGAGCTTTGCAGTGTTGCTGGTCCCAATACCGCGCCCACGATCCATCACTTTTACCTGCCCAAAAGCACCAACCATCGCAAGATGTACATCAACGACACCATCAGCATGAGAATATTTCACCGCATTGTCGATCAGATTGCGCAACGCGCTTTCGATCAAAAGACGATCAAACTGCAGAACGATCTTCTCGGATGGTGGCTCCATCCGTAGCGTAATATCGCGCATATCTGCAGTTGGGTGAAAGCTGTCCACGACATCCAAAACCAGCGATCCCAGCTCCAGCCGTTCGTCCGCACGCTGATCAGACCGGTAAACCACGGTCGCATGATCCAGCAACTGCCCCGCAGACCGCGCACTATCATCCACGGCGCGAATGACATTGCGCAGCGTTGCGCGCGTGACGTCATCATCCGTCTGACGCAACGCAATTTCGGCCTGCACACGCACTGTGGCAAGCGGGGTCCGTACGTGATGGGCCGCTTCCGTTATGAACGCCTCTGTCCGGGTAAGTGCCCCCCGCAACCGCGCAATAAAGCCGTTCAACGCGTGCATCAACGGCACAAGCTCTGCGGGGACAGCACGTTCGACGGGGCGCAAATCCTGTGGTCCACGACGCTCCATCGCCTCTGCAAGTCGGTTCAGTGGGGTTAGCACAGACCGGGCCGTAAAAATGGACAACACTGCGGCAAAGACAAAGAACCCAAGCCCAAGGGCGGCAGCCCGATTGGCCATTTGGCGCGAAATTGCATCCTGCGCAGTCCGGGTCTGTGCGACAAGAACCGTCACGACCTGTGACACACCATCCACCAAAACAGACCGCGAAACAGCCCCCGTGCGCACAGCCACACCTTGATAAACTTGCGAGGCAAAAGTTGGGTTTAACCCGCTCAATGTGACGTCAGGCAAGGGTAGATCAGCATATCCCGTGACAGTCTCATCTCCAACAAGGATACGGTAAAACACGCGATCCTGCCCAGTTGCGCCAAGCATCGAAAACGCTGCGTAAGGAATATCGATCGTCAAACCATCCTTACCACCACGTAGTTCCTCTGAGATTGCGACAGTGGCAGCGCCCAAAATTGCATCCTGCGTTGCCTCAACCGCAGTATCCGCAACCGTCCTCACGGAGAGATACAACAATCCAGCGAGCACAGCCGCAACCACCAAAAGAATCAGTACCAGCCGCTGGCGAATCGATCCAGCAGGGCTGAACACCGAAATCATGTTTCAGTCAGCCGATATCCAACGCCGCGCACTGTTTCGATTTTTGCGCGCGATCCTTCTAGTTTTTTGCGTAAACGGCCAACATAAACCTCAATTGCATTGTCCGTGACAGCCTCTGCAGCGGACAGCAAACGGTCACATAATTGACCCTTTGAAAATATCCGGTCTGGGGCGGCGACAAGCACCTCAAACAACCGCAATTCCCGGTTTCTTAATTCACGCGCTTCACCACCGACAGTCAACGTTGCGGCCAGGGGGTCAAACGTCAGATCGGCGTATGTCATCGCGGTCTGGGCAGACCCACCTCTGCGACGTAAAACGGCACGAACTCTTGCTTCCAACTCTGCGAAATCAAAAGGTTTTGTGACATAATCATCAGCACCAGTATCAAGCAACGCCACCCTGTCCGCCACAGCAGATCGGGCGGTCATCACGATGACAGGCGTGTCGCGCTTTGCCCGCCTGTGAGACGCCAAAAAGTCCCGCCCGTCGCCGTCTGGCAGCATAATATCAAGCAAGATCAAATCGTAGGTCGCAGCGGCTAAATGATCTTCAGCATCTGCAAGTGAAATGGCCCAATCCACCGCATGCCCATCGAGCGATAAACGGGTTTGCACCGACTGTCCTAAATCATGGTTATCTTCGACCAAGAGAAATCGCACGGCATCGCCTCATTTTCATAAACTGCACATTTCCTGAGCATCTGTCAGGTTGCTGTCAGGTTGGGACCAAATTATCGCGACACGCAAGGGGGGAGCTTGGCGTGACTATACGACAGTGTCCCCTCGTGTTTTGTGAATACTGGGAGGAAAATCACATGAAAAAGACGCTTCTAGGCGCAATCGCCACCAGCGCGCTGTTCGCCTTTTCTGGCACATCGGCCTACGCAACAGAGTGCATCGCACCTGCAAACCCCGGCGGTGGCTGGGATTTCACATGCCGTCAGATCGGTAAAATTCTGTTTGATATCGGCGAAGTAGACAGCCCTGTTCAAGTCACCAACATGGCCGGCGCCGGTGGTGGTCTCGCGTTTTCAACCGTTGTGAACGAACGTAGCGACGACGCTGACCTGATTATCGCGGCTTCTTCTGCAACCACAACACGTCTGGCACAAAACGCCTACGGTGGTGCTACGGCCGACCAAGTACGCTTTGTTGGTGCCATTGGTGCTGATCCGGGCGTCATCGTTGTTGCGGCTGACAGCCCGTTTATGACGCTGAACGATCTGGTCGACGCTGTGAAGGCTGACCCATCTTCAGTTGCCTTCGCTGGCGGCTCCGCGGTTGGCGGATTTGACCACCTTAAGCCGCTTCAGGTTCTGAAGGCTGCTGGTTTCGACGACATCACTGCGATTAAGTATATCGGTGTTGACGGCGGTGCCGACGCAATCACGCAGACTGTTGGCGGATTTACGCAGGCGATGACAGGCGACATGTCTGAAATCGTAGGGTTCCTCGCTGCTGGCGAAATCCGCGTTCTTGCAACGCTTACTGAAGAGCGTGTACCGGGCTTCGATATCCCAACTGCAATGGAGCAAGGCATTGATGTTGTTGCCGTAAACTGGCGTGGCCTCTACGTGCCAAAGGACATTTCAGATGAGGCATTCGACGCATGGGGCGCAAAGCTTCAGGCCGTCGCAGACTCAGCTGAATGGCAGCAAGCGATGACAGACAACGGTCTTGCACCCTTCACCAAGGTCGGCGGAGACTTCCAGTCTTGGATCGACGGTGTTGTTGCGCAGACAGAAGAACTGTCCCGCGAAATCGGTGTGATTCAGTAAAATGACACACCTGTCAGACCGTATCTTTGGTCTGGCCGTGATTCTGGTGGCGCTCGTGTATATCGCGAGCGCCATGCAGATTCAGGTCAGTTTCCTTACCGATCCCGTGGGCTCTAAGGCGTTTCCCATCGGCGTGGCCTCTGTTGCCATCATCTGCTGTATTGTGATGATCTTGCGCCCAGATGAAGAACCCGAATGGCCCGAACTTTGGACCGTTTTTTCGATTATCATTTCGGTCGTGCTTCTCATTGGGTATTCCTATGCGCTTAAACCGCTTGGCTTTATTATTCCGACCGCCATCGTCTCCGGCGCGCTGTCTTTTCAGATCTCGCCCAAACCCAAGTTCGCCGTCCTATCTGGATTAGGCTTGAGCACTGGTTTGTTCGTTTTGTTCAAGTTTGTCCTTGATCTCGGCCTTATTGGCTTCCCAAAGGGATGGTTTGTCTAATGGATATTCTCGCAAACCTTTCACTTGGTTTCAGCATCGCGCTGTCACCTTACACACTTATGCTTGCTGTGATCGGCTGTTTCATCGGAACAATTGTCGGCGCACTACCCGGCCTAGGGCCGGCAAACGGCGTCGCGATCATGATCCCACTGACGTTCTCAATGGGCCTTGATGCTGTCTCTGCCCTGGTGCTCTTGTCAGCAATTTATTATGGCGCAATGTACGGCGGGAGGATTAGTTCAATCCTGCTCAACATTCCCGGCGATGAACCTGCGTTAATGACCACGCTCGACGGATATCCGATGGCCAAAGCAGGCCGCGCGGGCGACGCACTTGTGATTTCGGGCTTCGCGTCCTTTGTAGGTGCATTCCTCGCAACCATCGGCCTCATGCTGCTCGCACCACTTCTGTCTCGCGTTGCATACCAGTTTGGCCCAGCAGAATACTTCGCGCTTTACTTGCTCGCGTTCTCAACACTTGGCGGTATTTCATCCGGCAACCAAGCCAAGGCGGCCCTCGCCTCTTGTCTTGGATTGATGATCGCAATGATCGGCCTCGACCCCAACTCTGGCCTGCCGCGCATGACGGGGGGCAATCTGCACCTGTATGACGGTGTCGATTTCCTCGTCGCCATTGTCGGCCTATTCGCTGTATCCGAAATCTTCTTCTTCATCGAAACCCACGGCAAATCATCCGCTGTTGGGGTCAAGCTTGGCAAAATCACTGTGCCTTGGAAAGACATTTGGGATACCCGCTGGACGATGCTGCGGTCCTCTGCACTGGGCTTCTTCGCTGGCGTTTTGCCGGGCGCAGGCGCATCGCTCGGTAGTTTCATGACTTACATGATGGAGAAATCCATCGCGGGTGAAAAAGGCGGCTTCGGCACAGGCGTACCAAAAGGCGTCGCAGCGCCAGAGGCGGGAAATAACGCAGCAGCGGGCGGGGCGCTCGTCCCAATGCTGACACTCGGCGTACCCGGTTCTGGCACCACAGCAGTCCTGCTGGCAGTCCTCGTAACGCTCAACATCACCCCCGGCCCGACACTCTTCACGGAACGGCCAGAGGTCGTCTGGGGCCTGATCGCATCCCTACTCATCGCGAACTTTGTGCTGCTTGCGATGAACGTGCCAATGGTTAAAATCTTCGTAAAAATCTTGCAAGTGCCACCGGCATTGCTTTTACCAGGCGTCACAATGGTCAGCTTTGTGGGCATTTATTCGCTTACAGGCAGCTACTTTGACCTCCTTTTGGTGGTGGCTTTTGGTGTCCTTGGGTACATTCTGCGCAAGCTAGATATCCCAACGGTGCCCGTAATTCTCGGTATCCTGCTCGGCCATCAAATGGAGAAAAAGCTCCGTGACGCCATGGTCCTTTCAGACGGGGAATGGCAATATCTCTTCTCTTCAGGTATCTCGACAGGTCTTATCATCGCCTCCATCATCGGGTTCTGCGCACCAATCTTCCTGCGCCGTATTCTCGCAAAACCAAAGGCAGTCAGTGACTAAAATCCTTATTCCATCGGGTGCCTTGGGCCTTGGCTATGACGCTGAGGCCCTTTCACGTGGCGTGGCCCTTGAACCCGATTTGATCGCCATCGACGGGGGGTCAACCGATTCAGGACCATCTTACCTCGGCAGAGGTGTGTCAAAATACGCACGAGAATCCACAAAATCCGAATGGGCTGGTTTGGTCAGGGCAGCCCACCAAGCGGGCTGCCCTCTGGTCATCGGAACCGCCGGGACATGTGGCACCGACAGCATGGTGGATTGGCTGCATGAGATCACACGCGAAATCCTATTAGAAGACGGACGCACGGCCAAAATCGCCACGCTAAAATCCAGCCAAGATCCAGCCAAAATTGCAATGACCACCATCACGCCCCTTTCAGGCGCACCCAACGTGAGCCCTGAGGCAATCACAAACTGCACCAACATCGTCGCCCTTGCTGGGGCCGAACAGATCACGGCAGCGCTCGCGACTGGTGCTGATATTATTATCGCGGGCCGCACCACAGACACAGCAATTATAGCAGCGCTTCCCCTCGAAAACGGGGATCATGCAGGTGGTGCGTGGCATGGGGCAAAGATCGGGGAATGTGGCGCGTTGTGTGCAACTAACCCACAATCAGGCGTCATCATCATCGACTTCGACAAAGACGGATTCACCGTAACACCGCTGGCTGATGGTGCGTTTGCGACGCCCCACACCGTTTCAGCGCATATGCTTTATGAAAACTCTGACCCGTTCATTCTGTACGAACCCGGTGGGCATTTGGACGTTACAGCGGCAACTTACACAGCAATCGATAACAGATCTGTCCGGGTTACAGGATCCATCTGGCACCCGTCACAAGATTACACCGTCAAGCTCGAAGGCGCGCGGATCGCAGGCTATCAAACCGTCAGTATCGTGACAATCCGAGACGCCCACTACGTGACCAACGTGCAAGCATGGTGCGACGACATCATCGCAAAACACGCAGCAAAAGTACGTGAGCGGATTGGCGACACCACCTTTACCTGCGATCTACGGATCATCGGGCAAGACAGCACCCTTGGCGCGTTGGAGACCCGCCAAACCAGCCTGACCGAGGTCGGCGTTATGGCTATTATCACGGCCGACACCCAAGTGATGGCGAACACCCTTGCCAAACTGCTCAACCCATACCTGCTCCACCATCCACTGACCAAAGATGAGGAACAACCAACCTTTGCATTCCCATTTTCTCCAGCAGAAATCGACCGAGGTGCGGCCTATGCCTTCACATTGCACCACACAATGACACTGACCGATCCCATGCAAGCGTTTCGCCTTGAGGTTCACACATGAGCACCGTTGCAGATATCGCCGTCAAAGTGCGCAGCAAAAATGCGGGTCCGTTTTGGCTGACCGTCGATATCTTTTGTGGCTCGCCGCAAGCCTACGCGCAGATCACCGAAAGCCTATCAACTGAACGGGTTGCTGCAGCCTTTCAGACTGACGCCGCAACCCTGAAGCGCTTCGACATTAAAAGCCTGAACGTCATTAAATTCAGCCTGCCGCGCCCCGTTATCCAAGGCGACATCGCAGATCGAGACATGCACGGTGCAGGCTGGGCCCCACTCATCGCAGAAATAGCACTGAACTAAGCGCGTCTTTGGTTTTGTCTATATCCCGGGGGGGTGGGGGCTGGCCCCCAGTCGAATTTTCGCGAAAATTCGTCGTCCCTAAAGACCGTTCACAGGCACCTTAAGGACAGGATTTCCGTGTTCATCTGTTGGCACCTCACCAGCCCGCATGTTCACCTGCAGGGCTGGAATAATCAGCTTTGGCACGGACAGTTGCGCATCCCGTTCCGTGCGGAATTTAATAAACTCATCACGGGTTTTACCGCCACCCACATGGATATTATTTGCCTTCTGATCGGCAACCGATGTTTCCCACTCAATAGCGCGACCACCGGGGCCGTAATCGTGGCACATAAACAGACGCATGTCGTCAGGCAGCGACAGCACTTTCTGGATCGAATCGTAGAGCTCACCCGCGTCACCACCCGGGAAATCACACCGCGCAGACCCACCATCAGGCATGAATAACGTGTCCCCAGCAAAGGCTGCATCGCCGATCACATGCACCATACACGCAGGCGTGTGGCCCGGCGTATCAATCGCAAAACCCGTCATATTTCCAATCTGGTATGTGTCACCATCCTTGAACAGCGCATCAAATTGGGATCCATCACGTTGAAAATCAGTTCCTTCATTAAAGACTTTTCCAAACGTCTCTTGGATGACCATAATGTTTTCGCCAACGCCAACTTTCCCACCAAGCTTTTCTTGCAGGTAAGGCGCGGCACTCAGGTGATCCGCATGGACATGGGTTTCAATAATCCAGTCAAGGACCAACCCTTCGCGCTCAATTTCCGCAATCAAGCCATCCGCGTGTTCATGTGTGATACGGCCCGCTGCGTAATCAATATCCATGACGCTATCAAAGATTGCGCAATGCTCGCTGGACGGGTCGCGAACGATGTAACTGATTGTATTCGTGGCCGCATCAAAATGGGCCGACACCTTTGGTTTCACACTCATATTCACTGGAAACGTCATGCTGAACTCCTCTTTGGATAAAGCCTAAACTGGCAACACCTTTGCGGCAAGCCAACCTTCAACAGCATCAACACTCAGGCAAAATTAACCAGCCATCCACGACGTTTTGCGCGTGATATGCAACCGATAAGAAAATGCGACAATGAACATCGCCGTCAGGATTAACACGATCGTCGCTACCGGCGCACTATCAAGGAAAAAGCTTGCGCATGTGCATGAGAACATGGCGATCAAACACACCGCGACGGACACAACCAACATCTGCCCAAAGCTGCGTACGACTAAAAACGCAATGGCCCCCGGTGTGATCAGCCAGCCTGCTTGCCTTTGCTTGCGCAGGATCAAACGCATGGAGCAGTAGATCTTTCCATTTGGCAATCAAAACCGCGCAAAGGACGGCGGCGATGACACCAGCGATCCACAGACCCAATCCCAAGCATGTTCCCAAACAAAATATGGTCAAGATGCTCGTTTGTCGTGATCGACGGGTACAAAATGATCCCCAACCCAAACATGCCGGAAAAGACACCGCCCATAACCGTGTCCTGCTTCACGCGGCTATTGTCTGCCAAAAACCCTGTCAACAAGGCACACGCCATACCAGCAGCGAATGCCCCAATAATGAGCCGAATCCCGATCATCCACACCAAGACAATGCCCGGAAGCACAGCATGGCTGACCGCGTCGCCCATCAGCGGCCAGCCTTTCATCACCAAGAAGCACGACAGCAAAGCCGTGAACGGTGCGATCAACAGCGTAATCCAGAACGCAGTGTGCATAGACTGAAACTGAAATGGGAGAAGCCAAGCATTCATCAAGCAACCTTCCCCTTTAAAGCAGCGACA
>JAPKCP010000243.1 GCA_028822885.1 Yoonia sp.
GCGCACGCATCTCCGATTGCACGCCAATGATCGCGCTGACTGTGGCCAATTGTTTCACAAAAACCAGTAAGTCCGAAAATCTCAGGCGTCAGATCACGCATTGCCCAGTCACGCCAACTGTTCCATGCACCCCGCTCAGAGACCTGTTCCCAGAGGGCTTCGCCGGTGTCAAAATGCCCTTGCGCCCATGTTCCAATGCGTTCTGTGACGAGGTTTGGCCAATCAGTTCCGCTGTGTTCGGCTGCGAGGTCGGCGACAGTTGAAATGGCTTGCGGGACGTGATCTGCCGCATGAGCCGTGTCGATGATTTCTTGATCACTCAACGCGAGTTCAGGCGTGATTTCTAAACGTGAGAGACGAATATCATCAAGCGTAATCTCGCCCTTTTCTACACGGTCCAGTTGGACCGACCGGCTTGGAAAAATATGAACCCCAGCGCTACGTTCTAGCCGTGCAGCGACGACAGCAATCGGCTCATCGCTTAGCCCATTGAACGGGTTTACCGCGACAGCGCGAGACAGTGGAAAGAGCGGTGCGATCTTGCGAACAGCCTGTTCAGCCGCACCAACAAGGCCCAACAAAACGGGTGAGAAGTCTTGATTTCGGATGAGCATCGCTCAAATCTCCTTGTTTTGTGGGTCGGTTTTCCAAGCATTAGCAAAACGGTCCGTCAGCGCGTTGACGTAAAACCCATTCGTGACATGGACGCGCAAGCCGCGAACGACAGGGTGCTTTGACCAGCGTGGCAACAATGCCTGTAGGACTGCAACAGCTGCAAAGCTCAACAGCGTTAAGATGATCAGCATCCATTCCAGCGGGCCAGCCTGAGGTGTCGGCGGCAACGTTCCAGCGGTCAATTTCTGAGCAATCCACTGGAAGGCGAAATATGAGGCTGCGAACACGACTGACGCCCGCGCAGTTGCCATACCCAGTTCACGTGGCGCCGCATCCGCGAGGCCCTGTGCAACAAGGTACCCAACGCCAAGGACGAGGATCGCGCCAAGCGCTACCGCCTGTGGTGATTTTTCAACAAGGCCAAGAGGCAGCCCAACGAGGGCATAGATGGTGATCGCTATCCCCATTGCTTGCGCAACATTACGGACGGAAGGGCGTGCGACGGGGCCAAGCTTTCGCGCTGCGCGAATGACGTGACCAGCCTCGGCTGCGATCAGAAATGCGTGGGCTTTGTAAAGCGCGTGCGCGACAATGTGAAGAAGGGCGAGTGGGAACAGGCCCAGTCCGCATTGCAGCACCATGAAGCCCATTTGGGATACCGTGGACCATGCCAGTGCGTTCTTCACGGACGCTTGGGTCAACATAACAACTGAGCCCACAAGCGCCGAAAAGCCGCCGACAATGACCAAAATTGCGAGGATGATCGGAGCCCCAAGCATCACATCTGCAAAGCGGATCAACAAAAAGCCACCCGCGCTCACGACGCCAGCATGAAGAAGTGCTGAGACTGGTGTAGGGGCTTCCATGGCTTCGATCAGCCAACCGTGGGCAGGAAGCAATGCTGACTGCAATACTGCTGCGATGGCCAGAAATGCCGCGGCAAAAACCGCTGCTGTCGGAATGAAGCCAGCGCGTGCTGCATCATTGATAGCGGCGATATCAGTCTCTCCGTAGGTCATGTAGAGGAGCAATAGGCCAACCGCCAATGCCATATCGGCACCCCGCGCAACGATTATCTTTTTACGCGCAGCCCGTTGGGCGCCAGATCGGTGCGGATAGAAAATGAGGAGCCGGTTCACACCGATAGCGGTCAACCCCCAACCGAGGCCCAACTGCACGAGGCTTCCCGACGTCACCAACAAGGCGATGCCAGCCAACGTGAAGCAGACCCAGAAGGTAAATCGGCCTTCTCCTTCTTCGCCCTGAAGGTGCGTCGCTGAAAAGCGCAGAATGACCCAAGCGAGAACGCTCGTCAGAGAGAGTAAAATCACCGATACCGCATCCAACAGAACTGAAAGGCCAAACTGTTCCATTCCGATTATGGGTGACGTCGTGGGGCCGAAAACGATGACGTGCGTTGCAGCATAGACGGCCAGAACGATACCGACCAATGCGGCCCGCTCTGCCCATTCGGGTGGTGTGATGGGCATGATTGTCTCGCGTAATCTGGTGGCACCTGCCACCAAAAGCGCAATGGGAAAGACTAGAACTATCCAAGCGACTGCCATCTTCAGGTATCCATTTCAGAAGTATTAATTAAAAATTGTGTTCGGTATTCAGGCAAAAGAGTTTGGTATTCTGAGTTGGTTCGCTTTGATGTGGCGAGGGCAGAGTACGACGACACTTACCTTCACTATTTCTAAGCCATTCCTCGTGAAAACCGCTCCGTTTCACGCGATCAGCTCAGTGGTTGATGCAACACATGTTCGTACGGGCTTGCTCGATTTGACCTGTTTGGGCAATTTTCGACGCTTGCAGGATGTCGAGACGGGCAGCCTTTTAACTGGAACATTGGCCGCTCCTGACAGAGTCGCGCGTCACGGAAACGGTCCCGGAGATTACCGTGGGCCACGCTTGGCCGCGTTGTAGGTAAATAGCGATGGTATATTCCTTTGCCGTTTAGCAGGACCATCGACCAGCCTGAACACTCTGCGATGATTATTATAAGAACGCCGGGCGGCCTCTTTTCATCCCTGCTAAACAAGAAAAATCTAAGTATATGGATTGATGGTATTTCGTATGGGCGTTTTGGGCTCAGGAATTTGCCATCAAGCTTTGACGTGGGACACTGCCGGTGTCACTAAAGAGCGTAGCCTCGATCTTTGGGACAATGGTAGGCCCCATAGTCCTGAAACTACGCAAAGGCGCTATTGTGCATTCTCTACAATCGGTGGTGAAGGTGCCACTGGTTCAGCAGCAGGCATGAGCGCCATAAAAAGGGCGAGCGCCACGGCGACACACAGTGTTGCAAGCGCCCCGTACTCTGGCCGAAGTAATTCCACAACGGAACGACGCGTGACCAGAGCGCGAGCCTTTTTCGACGGTTTGCGCGCTTTGACCGTTTCCGGCAGCGGAACGTCGCGCATCATTCCCAACAATTCACCCGGTGCTGCAGGTTCCAAACGAATGCTCGCGCGGCTGAAGATTACGGCAGCCAGCGCCGCAAGTAACCCAGCTGTCACGAGCGGTAAAAAGTCGGTTAAGGAAGCAACATTGGCAGTCGTTGGCGTTAGGCCAGCAACCGCGAGACCCACGATGACGAAAGCTGTCATCGCAAGCCACGGCAGCGCGACATCGTATGAAATCTCTGGTTTGTATGCGGTTTTTGCCAACAAGAAGATGGCGCGCAGCATTAGAAGCGCGGTCCCCAGACTCGCGAGGAAAAGCGCTGAGCCAAGCCAGATTTTCCAACCTAACGGGGCATTCTCCAGCCCAGTCTTCAAAGCGTCTTTGGCCAGCCACCCGCTGGTTCCGGGCATCCCGGCAAGTGCGAGCGCCGGCAGTGCGAACAGAACCAGCACCGCAATGCGCAACGTACCCGGCTTTACAGACCAAATCGCTGGGACGCCAAGGAACAACGCCGCCTTTGCAAAAGCGTGATGCAGAGCCAATACCACAAGTGCTGGGCCAATCAGGGGCCACGTTTCTGGCGCGGCAAGGGCTGCGGCGAGACCCAGTAGGATCAGGCTCATTTGACCTATGCTTGAATAGGCCAGTACCGCCTTGGGATCTCCTTGAACCAATCCAAGGATGGGAGCGAGGATAAGACCGGCCAGCGCCATTGCGGCGAACGCCACCGCGACTTCGGGCATTGCAGTTTGGCCAAGCGGCAACACTGTGATCAAGCCGAACAGTCCAGCCTTCAACATCGCTCCGGACAGCACAGCACTCGCGGGGGCAGGGGCTGCGGCATGTGCCAATGGCAGCCAAAGGTGGAATGGCACGGCGCCAAGTTTCACGAGGAACCCGATCGAAACCAGTACGGTTGCGAGCAAGGGTACGGCTTCGTCGGCCATAGCGGCCAGTTGTAAATCATTCGTGGCAAATGCGCCAATAGACAAGCCTGCAAAAAGCGCAACCTCACCTGCGACCGCAAAGGCAATATAGACACGCCCTGCAAAGGTCTGCGCCACACCACCGCCGTGCAGGACCAGCCCCCAAGAGGCGAGGCTCATCATTGCGAAAAAGGTATAGAACGCGGCCATATCCTGCGCGACTAACAGGCCAAGATTGCCTGTCATTGCAAAAAGGAAACACAAGGTCGTGCGGTTCTGGGCAGGGTGATCCGCCAGCATCCGTATTAGCTGCCATCCTGCTAGGCCCCAAAGAAGTGATGTGAACACCAAAAAGGATTTCGCAGTTTCGGTCACCGCAAGATCAGTTCCGAGCAGCAGCCAATCGAGGCGCATAGGCGCAGGACTTGGGCCTGCAAGTGCCACCAACAGCGCTGGTATCGATGCAAATGGAACAAGTGCGTACACATATGGCCTAAGGCTGGAGATGCAGAGTGCAAGAACCAGTACCATCGGAACAGTCGGCACAAGCCAGAGAGGGACGTCGATCATAGGTATTCCAAAGAAACGATAAAGCGGGTCCAGCCAAGCGGGCTAAACGGCGCATTTGCAAAAAGACCAGCAGCAACGACCAGTGCGGCGGTCAAGGCTGGTGGTAAGATAAGCATCCAGCCAAGATCACGGCGGACTGGTGAATTTTCTGGTGGATCAAGAAACCACGCCCGATAGAGAATTGGCAGAAAATAGGCTGCGTTAAGCAGGCTTGACCCTGCAAGTAGCGCGATGACTGCAGGTTGTCCCACCTCAAGACCACCAGCGCCCAGATACCATTTGCTCAGAAATCCAGCGAGAGGTGGGATGCCGATCATCCCAAGGGCGCCGATGGTGAAGGCCGCCATCGAAACAGGCATGAGACGGCCCATGCCATTCATCCCGCTCACTGTCTTGATCCCATGCGCCTCAGCGAAGTTACCAGCCGCGAGAAAGAGCGTGATTTTCATGATGCCCTGATGGATCAGGTGCGTCAG
>JAPKCP010000244.1 GCA_028822885.1 Yoonia sp.
GTCAAACATTCGTCTCAATCGGATGCCGTGATAAATGGAGTTCCAATTCCGTCAGACGTTGCCAGAAGCGTTACCCGCGAAACCCGTATCGAATCGATCGACGAGCGCCGCGATGGCGATTATCGAGTGCAGAAAGTCGATACTACCGTACTCAATGGATTTCGGGTTTTTGTGGTTAATATCGAGAATGGGCAGACCTTCGCGGCCGACGTTCAAGAAATCATGTCGTCCGAAAAAGATCGCGAAATCATAAGAGACGCAGAGTGGAGCAAAGTTCCTGTCAGATTGCAGATAAACGCAAAAGTTAAGAGAGGTGTGGTTCAGGAGGCCACTATTCTTAAAGCTGACCGTCAGGAGTTAGAGGATGAGCGGTAGAAAAATCCTGCAACATCTGAGTGAAACCTTAGCTTCATAAGCATCTAAATTCATTGAAAATAAATGATTTTTATATATCCTCAAGGTTTAGCATCAAGGACGCCACCCGCTCCAATCTCTCTGTTCTTACGGTGAAACCTCATCACCTTGTGGATCGCCGCGCTGCCCATTATGTCGTGGTAAACAATCCCGGAATAGACCTATGGCAGACGCCCCACCTTCAAGCGACGAAGATCGAAAGTCATCAAAAGAAATTGGCGCATTACGTCAATTATGGCCATTCTTGACACCATATCGCGCCATGATGATTGCTGCGGGGGGCGCGTTAAGCCTCACGGCGGCGGTGTCGCTGATCCTTCCGCTGGCGGTGCGCCGTGTTGTCGATAATTTCGAGGGGGGGGCGGCGTCGATCCTTGACCAGTATTTTGGCGCTGCGATGATGATCGCTGCTCTTTTGGCCGTCGGCACAGCGCTGCGCTACTACCTTGTCACCCGTTTGGGTGAACGGGTTGTGGCTGACATTCGCATGGCTGTTTTTGACCGTATGATTGGCATGTCGCCTGCGTTCTTTGAAAAGGTCATGACTGGCGAAGTGTTAAGCCGTATCACCACCGACACCACTTTGATCTTGTCGGTCATTGGGTCTTCAGTCTCAGTTGCGCTGCGTAACGTACTGATTTTATTGGGTGGTTTGGTGTTGCTGATGTTTACATCGGCCAAACTGACTGGTCTGGTTCTGTTAATCGTGCCGGCCATCATTATCCCAATTGTTGTTTTGGGTCGCCGCTTGCGCAAGCTCAGCCGTGAGAACCAAGACTGGATTGCGGCAAGTTCTGGTAACGCGTCAGAGGCATTATTGTCCGTGCAAGCCGTGCAGGCCTTCACGCACGAGGCCAAAAGCCGTGGCCGTTTTGATGACATGACCGAGAAAAGTTTCATCTCGGCCAAGCACCGTATCACTACGCGCGCGATGATGACGTTGATCGTTATTTTCCTTATCTTTTCAGGGGTTATCGGCGTGCTTTGGATTGGTGCGCGTGACGTGCGCGACGGTCTGATGAGCGTGGGAGAGCTGGTTCAGTTCTTAATTTACGCGGTTATGGTTGCTGGCGCTGTTGGTGCGCTGACAGAAGTTTGGGGCGAATTGCAACGCGCGGCTGGTGCGACTGAGCGTTTGGTCGAACTGCTGGGGGCGAAAGACGCTGTTGCTGATCCAGAAAAACCTGTGGCGGTCCCTGATTTTCAAAATGGGGCTATCACTTTTGATAACGTGATTTTCCGTTACCCGGGCCGTCCGACTGTGTCTGCACTTGATGGGATCAATCTGGTGGTTAAGGCCGGTGAGACTGTCGCGCTGGTTGGCCCATCAGGGGCGGGCAAAACAACGATTATTCAATTACTTCAGCGGTTTTATGATCCATCCGAGGGGGCAATTACCATTGGTGGTGTTGATCTGCGCGACATGAACCGGGCTGATTTTCGACACGATATGGCGCTTGTGCCGCAGGACCCAGTCATTTTTGCTGATACCGCACTTGAAAATATCCGCTTCGGGCGACCAACAGCCAGTGATGCTGAGGTTGAATTAGCTGCAAAAGCCGCCGCTGCACACGATTTCTTAACTGCTTTGCCGGATGGTTATAACAGTTATGTTGGTGAACGTGGTGTGATGTTGTCAGGTGGTCAAAAGCAGCGCATCGCGATTGCTCGCGCAATTTTGCGGGACGCACCAATTCTGCTGTTGGATGAGGCGACATCGGCTTTGGACGCCGAAAGCGAAAGTGCAGTGCAAGCAGCTGTGGAAGATCTGGCGCGGACCCGGACCACTTTGATCGTGGCGCACCGATTGGCGACTGTGAAAAAAGCGGATCGGATTATCGTGTTTGATGCAGGCAAGATCGTTGCAGAAGGCACACACGACAGTCTTGTGGCGCAAGACGGGCTCTATGCACGCCTTGCACGGCTCCAATTCACGGCGGGTGGCGCAACGGAATAATTGCGCAATACGTTGCGTTAGTCTTGCGCAGGTTGGGTTAAGGTCACATCCTAAGCTCAGGGAGGCCCAAAGCACGACACGCTGCGGGTACACTAACGGGAGGATACCTGGATATGCCTTATGCAAACATGGCGGACCGCAATGCTATTGTGGACGAAATGTCGTGGGAAGACAGGAACTTACCTGTCACGATGTTTGGTCAATTGTCGAAAACGGCAGCTGACTTTCCTGATCGACCTGCTGTCACGTTCCAAATGTTCGCTGATCCGGGCGCACCGGCTGAGACGTTATCGTGGACCGAATTGCGCGCACAAGTCGCGCAGACTGCGAATATGTTTCGTGCTCTTGGTGTCGGTGAAACCGATGTTGTGGCGTTTTTGTTGCCTAACACCACAGAAACGATTCTGACCTATCTTGGTGGGCAGGTCGCGGGCATCGTGAACCCGATTAATCCGCTTTTAGAGCCTGAGCAAATCGCGGCAATCTTACGCGAAACAGGTGCAAAAGTGCTTGTAACGCTCAAGGCATTCCCCAAAACGGACGTGGCTCAAAAAGCTGCTGAAGCCGTGGCGATGTCGCCCAACGTCAAGGCGGTCGTTGAGGTTGATTTGCTAAGCTACCTCACGGGCGTAAAGAAATTTATTGTGCCTTGGATTCGTCCAAAGTTCGACGTTAAACACACCGCCAGAGTCGTTGATTTTCGCAAGGAGATGGCCAAGCATGGTCGCGAGCTTGCGTTTGAGGACGGCACCGCCGACCGTGTAGCCGCGTATTTCCACACGGGTGGAACGACAGGCATGCCGAAGGTCGCACAACACCGGTATTCGGGGATCATCTACAACGCATGGCTTGGTAAGCGACTGCTGTTCACTGAGGAGGATGTGCAAATTTGCCCGCTCCCGATGTTCCATGTTTTTGCGGCGATTGTGTCCCTTGGGGCCTCGATTGGGTCCGGTGCACATGTCGTTTTCCCGACACCGCAGGGGTATCGCGGCGAAGGTGTGTTCGATAATTTCTGGAAGCTGATTGAGCGTCACAAAGTCACGTTTATGATCACCGTGCCAACAGCTTTGTCCGCGCTGATGCAGCGCCCAGTTGGTGACGCGGATATTTCAACGCTTCGGATCGCGTTTTGCGGGTCCTCACCATTGCCGCTTGAGCTTTATAAGCGGTTTGAAAAAGTGGTAAATGAAGCCACCAAAGACAAACCGGGTGAGCTGTCGATCTGCGAAGGTTACGGGCTGACAGAGGCCACATGTCTGGTGTCGATCAACCCACCTGATGGGGAAAAGCGTGTCGGATCAATCGGTTTGCCGTTCCCATATACGGATGTGCGGATTGTCGCTGTAGCGACCCAAACCGACTGTGGTGTTGATGAAATCGGGGAGATTTGCGTGGCGTCTCCCGGCGTCTATGATGGCAAAACCTACACGGAAGTCGACAAAAACAAAGATCTTTTCTACCCGGGTGAAGAAAACCCCGCGGGTGAAGATATGCAATATCTGCGGACTGGTGATCTGGGTCGGATTGACGCTGATGGCTATCTTTGGATCACAGGCCGTGCGAAAGATCTGATTATTCGTGGTGGTCACAATATCGACCCTGCTGAGATCGAAGAGGCGTTGGCAGGTCACGAGGCTGTGGCGTTTGCGGGTGCCATCGGTCAGCCCGATGCGCACGCAGGCGAAGTGCCTTGCGCATTCGTTGAGTTGGTTGACGGTGCCAAGATTACCACCGATGAATTGCTGGCCTATGCAAAAGAACGCATCCACGAACGCGCAGCGCATCCCAAGCACATTGAGATCATGGATGAATTGCCCAAAACGGCTGTTGGTAAAATCTTTAAACCTGACCTGCGTAAACGTGCAATAACGCGGATTCTGAACGAAGCTTTGGCCAAGGCCGATGTGGCAGCCGTCGTTGACAGCGTCGTTGAGGATAAGAAACGTGGGTTAGTCACAAACCTTGTTAAAACAGGCACTGTGACAAAAGAAGACGTTACCAAGGCATTGGGATCATTCACAAACCCTTGGGACTTGGTAGAGTAACTTCCCTGTATTTAGCTTGGAACGCGGCGCCAGTTTGCGCCGCGTTTTGCATTTCTGGATGCCGAAACTGACAACTTCTCCCTGACATCAAAGCGACTGCATCGCATGCTGCGTCAACGACGTCTGTGAGGTGTATTTGGATGATCAAATGGCTGATTTTGGGCAGTGTTATGTTGCTAACAGCGTGTAATGACCGCTGGCCTTTGCCGGCGACTGGCAGATAAGTCATCTGTAATGATGGCGGCGGTCAGTTGATCCGCGCTGAAACCGATAGGGCGGTTCACAAATTTTGGGTTGGGCCTGTGCGGATCGAAGGCTTCTGCAATTCCGCGTGTCTTATGTTCACGACTTTGCCTAGCGCCAGCCTTGCACTGAGGTTAAAGCTTGGGTTCGATGAGGCAAACCTTAACTCGGGTTTTGTTGGTAATCCTGAGATTACAAAGTACCTGCGTGGTGGCATACAGAAGCGATTTGTAGACGAATGGCAGAATATTCAGTTCACAGAAATTCATTGTATTACCACTGATGATTTCATTGAGCTTGATCCCACAACAAAG
>JAPKCP010000245.1 GCA_028822885.1 Yoonia sp.
CCGTTGGGGCCGCGCAAGGTTTTGGGTGTCGTTTGGGGGCCGGGCAAAGGCGACTTTGACTACAAAAAGGTCCGATCTGTCATCCGTGTTCTCGACGTGGCCCCAATGCGTGATGAAATGCGCACTTTCCTGACGCGGGCTGCCGATTACACCCTGACACCGCTGCACGCGATGCTGCGTTTGGCTACGCGTGCGCCGGGTTTGGGTGACGCACCGTCGATGCGCAAAGTCTATCGATTGGGTGATCAAGACCCAGATAGGATCACCGCTGCACGGACTAAGGTGCTTGAGGTTTTGCGCGACTATGGGGGTCTCTCCTTTACGCTCAAAGAATTGGCCGAAATGGCCGGGGTTGGGGCGTCTGTGGTTAAGGGCTTAGTCAAGCTTGGTGCGGTTGCCGAGATCGATGCGCCCCGTGATATCCCCTACCCGATGCTTGACCCAGATTATGGTGGCAAGGAACTTAGCGCCGATCAGACGGTTGGGGCCGAAGCACTGCGGGCTGATATCAGAACTGACAAATACGGCACGACCCTGCTGAAAGGCGTTACCGGATCGGGCAAAACCGAGGTCTACCTAGAGGCGGTTGCAGAATGCTTGCGGATGGGTCGTCAGGCGTTGGTCCTCCTCCCTGAAATTGCCTTGTCGGGTGAGTTCATTAATCGGGTTGAAGCACGTTTCGGCATGAGGCCAGCCGAATGGCATTCTGGCGTTACCATGACGGAACGTCGCCGATGTTGGCGTATGGTTGGCCAAGGGGATGCGCAACTTATCGTGGGTGCGCGGTCCGCATTGTTTCTTCCTTTCCAAAATCTAGGGCTCGTTGTCGTCGATGAAGAGCATGATACGTCCTATAAACAAGAGGATGGCGTCCTTTATAATGCCCGCGATATGACCGTGCTGCGAGCGGCGATCAATGGGGCGCAAGTGGTTTTGGCGTCGGCAACGCCAAGCTTAGAGAGCTGGGCGAATGTGGAATCAGGTAAATATAAGCGACTAGAGTTAAAATCTCGTTTCGGCCCTGCCGTCATGCCGAAAATGTCTGCGATTGATATGCGAATTGAGGACGTGCCAGGGGGCAAGTGGGTATCACCGACTTTAAAAAATGCCATTGCTAAGCGTTTGGAAAAAGGCGAGCAATCGTTAGTTTTCCTCAACCGTCGTGGCTTTGCGCCGATCACGCTTTGCCGCGCTTGTGGGCATCAAATTGGCTGTGACGATTGTGATGCGCGGATGGTTGAACACCGCTTTCTTAAGCGGCTTATGTGCCATCAATGCGGTGAAACAAAACCCATGCCAACGGTCTGTCCGCACTGCCAAGCAGAAGATAAACTTAGCGCCGTTGGCCCCGGGGTGGAACGCATGGGTGAAGAGATAACTGCACTATTTCCAGATGCCCGTGTCGCTGTTTTATCGTCTGATTTGTACGGCTCTGCACGGGCGATGAAGGCCCATATCGAAGAGATAGCACAGGGTGGGACCGACATTATTATTGGGACGCAATTGGTGGCAAAAGGCCATAACTTCCCGTTGCTTACGCTTGTAGGTGTGATTGATGCAGACCTTGGATTGCAAGGCTCAGATTTGCGCGCTGCAGAGCGGACTTTTCAGTTGATGCGGCAGGTCGCTGGGCGCGCTGGGCGGGCGGAAACACCGGGCGAAGCTTTGCTACAGACTTACCAGCCAGAACACGGTGTCATTCGAGCGATTTTAGCTGGCGATGAAGAGGCGTTTTGGGCGGCTGAAGCAGGTGAGCGCAAGGCCGCGGGTGTCCCCCCTTACGGGCGCATGGCGGGGATCATTTTGAGCAGTACAAATGTGCAGGAGGTCTTTGATCTTGGTACAGAAATGGCGAGAATGGATGCGCCTTTGCGTCGTATCGGAGCGCAGGTTTTTGGGCCTGCACCGGCGCCGATTGCGCGGGTGCGCGGACGGCACCGTGTGCGGTTGTTGGTGAAGGCCGAAAAGACGGCCCCTTTGCAGCAAGCGTTGGCAGAATGGGCCGGTCAGTTCAAGCTGCGCGGAGATCTACGGATGGCGATAGATATCGACCCGCAGAGTTTTTATTAATGCTGATAAACATGGTGCCCGGGTAATGTGATTGGAAGCTCAATGGACGTGGTATGGGTCTGGGTATCATGGTGGCATAACGGTTTATTAACACTCTGGAAGTAGCCTTTACTTAGGTGTGTAAGCCTCCGGCGGGGATTTGGAAGGAACCAAAGAAGTGGGGCGCTTTTCAAAAGGGAGGTTGAAGCGTAAGGCTGTTGCATGAAAATTGTCCGTATTGTTGATGCACAGAGCCTGCCGTTTTGGCAAAGGCCTTTGACGCTGTTGTTTTTGATCGCAATGGCGTTGCCTGTTGCTTTTTCCACGTGGTCAGCGCTGCTTAATAACTTTGTAATTGAAGTTGCGGATTTTGATGGGTCGGACATTGGCTGGCTGCATACCATCCGTGAGATACCGGGCTTTTTTGCCATTGGTGTGATCGCCTTGATCATGTTTATGCGCGAACAGGTGTTGGGGTTGGTCGCATTGGCGATGCTCGGTGTTGCCACGGGGATCACCGCTTATTTTCCGTCGATGGGTGGAATTTTAACGATTACGATGCTGTCCTCAATTGGGTTCCATTATTTTGAGACGGTGAACCAATCGCTCCAGCTCCAGTGGATCGATATCAAGCGCGCGCCGCAGATGCTCGGATGGCTGACGGCTGCTGGGTCTGGGGCCACGTTAATTGCGTATCTGTTGATTGTGGGAACGTGGGAGACCTATAACCTGAGCTATAATTTTGTGTATCTCGCCGCTGGTGGTTTTACGACCGTGGTCGCGGTATTTGCCTTTTTTGCATATCCGCAGTTTGAATCCCCGCATCCACAATTGAAGACGTTTGTGCTGCGAAAGCGCTACTGGCTTTATTATGCCCTGCAATTCATGTCAGGCGCGCGGCGTCAGATTTTTGTGGTTTTCGCAGGTTTTATGATGGTGGAGCTGTTTGGGCTTGAGGTCCATGAGGTCACAAAATTATACCTGATTAACCTTGTGGTGAATATCATTTTTGCCCCGCTGATGGGCCGCTTGGTTACATTGTTTGGTGAACGTCGTGCTTTGTTGTTTGAATATGCAGGGCTTGTGGTGGTTTTCTTGGCGTATGGTGGTGTTTACTACTTTGGCTGGGGCGTCGTAATGGCGGCCACGTTGTATGTGATCGACCACATTTTCTTCGCTCTTGCCCTTGCGCTTAAGACGTATTTCCAAAAGATTGCAGATCCGCAGGATATTGCGCCCACAGCGGCAGTTTCTTTTACAATCAATCACATAGCCGCTGTGTTCTTGCCTGCCGCCTTGGGGTATTTGTGGCTGTCGTCGCCGATGGCTGTGTTTGTCCTTGCCGCGATGATGGCCAGCGTGTCCTTCGCCCTTGCGTTGCTAATCCCGCGTCATCCGGTGCCGGGGTATGAAACGCGGCTGCAGACGCCGCTTGTTAGGGTGGCTGCTGCGAAGGCCCTGTTCTAAAAGTTGATCCGACGCTGGGGATGCGATCGGGCAATGATCGCTTAACCCAGTATCGCTCTGGCATCTGCACGTATTCAGATGCCCAACACAGCCCGTTGTGGACCGTAATATAGCGTTGACTCCGCATGCTGCAGGAGATGATCACGACTGAGGTGTTGCCAGCTCTGGAAGTCTATTTCGCTGAGGACTATCACCAGCGGTATCTGACTAAGAACTCCGGTGGTTATTGTGGTATCGGTGGCGTGGGGATGACCTGCCTGATTGGCGACTCCGTCTGAGGGATTATATATTATGTGAATTTTGAAAGCCTTCGCTGTAACAGGAGGGCGTTTTTGTTTTGACCCGCGCCGCTGCAAGGCATACCGCAGGGCAAACCGCAAAGGGCTATTGATATGACCACCTATTCTGCTTTGACGACACTTGCCGGAGAAGAGCTTGCCACCAAATTGGGCGATGCCCTTGAGGCGCTGACACCGGAACCCACGGGTGTAGGTGTGTTTGAGATCGAGGATGGATCGGGCCTTTGGGAAGTCGGAGCGTATTTCGAAGAGACGCCGGATATTGCGGGTTTGTCGGTGCTGACAACGTTGTATGATGTGAAGTCGTTTGTGGTGTCTGAGGTTCCCGATACGGATTGGGTGGCTCATGTACGCCGTGAACTCGCCCCGGTGGTTGCTGGTCGCTTTTTTGTCTACGGCGCGCACGATGCGGACAAAGTCCCAGATGATTGCACGCCGCTGTTGATTGAGGCTGCAATGGCATTTGGGACTGGCCACCACGGGACGACGCTGGGCTGTTTGCGCGCATTTGACCGATTGGTCTTAGCAGGGTTCACGTCAGGCAAGGTGGCTGATATTGGCTGCGGGACAGCAGTTTTGGCGATGGCTGCGGCGACAGTCGTTCCTGATGTTGTGATTGCGACCGACATTGATCCGGTCGCTGTTGACGTGGCTGAGGTGAACGTGCGCGCAAATAACCTCCGAGGTCAGGTTGATTGTGTGGTGGCTGCTGGGTTCGACACGCCTGTGCTGGCGGCCGCTGCGCCATTCGATCTCATTTTTGCGAATATTCTGAAAGGGCCACTTATCGGTCTTTGTCCTGACATGGCAAAGGCGTCAACGCGGGGTGGCTATGTAATTCTTTCGGGCATATTGAATGAACAGGCTGCCGAGGTGATCAAGGTTTATGAAGAAAACGGATACAGTCTTTTGCATCACGATATGATTGCTGAATGGACGACGCTGACATTTACCAAAAAGCCCTAATTTTTCTTAAATGAGGGGCTTGCTCGATCCCTGACTCATTTTGAGGTGAAACCTTACTTATTCTCAGCTAGGTTGAATTTCTAGTTTTAGTGAGGTTGTTATGACTTGTGTCAATGTGCCCTTTGAACTGTGTTTGCGCAAAATTGT
>JAPKCP010000246.1 GCA_028822885.1 Yoonia sp.
CTAAGACTTATTTAATGTTGCTTGGGTAGTGTTTACTCAAATGCCATTGCTTGGGTCAGTCACATGGAAATACGTCGTAAAATCGAAAATGTTACCCCGCAGTATGAAGATGCGGGGTTGTTCCAAAACACTGTGTGTCAGGTGGAATTGGAGCTGGTTCCCGTCATGCGCAAGAACAACCGTGGCGACTTAATCGTCATGGGGTTGGTGAAAGGTGACATAGAGATTGCGGTCACATTCGCCGGGCGCCGCGTAAAAGATGCCGGATCAATTATCACAAGCCTGAACGCACTTTTGAAAAAGAAAGACCGCCCAGCAGATGTGAGAAAAAGCCGCATACCTCTGAAAACTGAAGGCGCATGGCGTCCTCAGTTCGTTTCCGACGAAAGCGGGTTTGAAAAACGAACGTTTCATCTTATTGTTGCTAAGTGGGCTGTGATGACCGCAAATGGACCACCCCGCGAGTATGGTCAGCCGCCAGCGCATATCCAGCCGACAGCTGTGTAGTTAAAGTAACCCCAAATGAAGACTGGAACAGTCATCTATCAAAGATAACGATTCACAAGATTTTCAAGCTGTTCTTGGCGACCAGACCGTGGGTCCGGATTGATGCCCTCATTCAAGACCTTTGCTGTAATGAGACCAAGGTCACTGCCCAAAAGCGCTTTGCCATTATCAGTGTCCCACCCGGCATAGCGCGCGTCGCGCGCCGCTTCGAGCTTGCCATCCTCTAGCATCGCCACCGCAGCTTTGAACCCGGCTGCACAAGCGTCCATCCCACCAACATGCGCTAGAATAAGATCTTCCGGATCAATGGATTGCCGGCGCAATTTCGCATCAAAGTTCGTACCGCCTGACTTGAAACCACCAGCACGTAGAACTTCGTAGTATGCTAATGTCATCTCTGGCACGTTATTCGGGAACTGGTCCGTGTCCCAACCAGATTGATAATCATTCCGGTTCATATCGATAGACCCAAATATCCCAAGTTCCCGCGCCAATGCCAATTCATGCTCAAACGAATGGCCTGCAAGGATGGCATGGCCCTGTTCGATGTTAACCTGAACTTCACCCTCAAGACCAAAGTCCTTGAGGAAGCCATAAACTGTCGCCACATCATAATCATACTGGTGTTTTGTTGGCTCTTGCGGCTTCGGTTCGATCAAGATCGCACCTTTGAAACCCATCTTATGTTTATAATCAACAACCATCTGGAGCATTCGACCCGCTTGCTGCCGTTCACGCCCCATGTCTGTGTTCAGCAGCGTCTCATAGCCTTCGCGTCCGCCCCAAAGCACATAATTTTCACCACCCAATTTGATCGTCGCATCCATACAGGTTTTGATCGTTGCAGCAGAGAATGCAAAAACGTCAGGATCCGGGTTAGTTGCCGCACCGCTCATGAACCGACGGTGAGAAAACAGGTTGGCAGTGCCCCACAGCAGTTTCACACCAGTCGCGTCCTGCTTTTCGGCAAAATAATCTACAATAGCTTCAAGATTGCGCGTGTTTTCAGCGAAATCCGCACCTTCAGGCCGCACATCTGCGTCGTGGAAACAATAATATGGCACACCCAGAATATCGAACATCTCAAAAGCAACGTCAGCTTTGAGTTTCGCCAGCTCCAGCGTGTCGCCAAACCAAGGGCGGTCGAATGTCTGCCCACCGAACGGGTCTCCGCCCTGCCATGCAAAGGAGTGCCAATAGGCCGCGCCAAACCGCAGGTGCTCGCGCATTGGTTTGCCCATGACGACCTCGTCAGGATTATAGTGGCGGAAGGCAAAGTCGTTGTCAGACTGCGGACCTTCATACTTTATTTTCGAGATGCCATTGAAGAAATCAGTCATTATGAAAGGTCCTTTAGAACAGAGTATGCTTTGCGGTAGCGCGCGTGGCCTTGTGAAAAGGCATCGCAAAGTGCTGTGTTGGGTTCAATTGTTGCGGCGATTGGTGGCATTGTCACCACCTCAAGACCAGCCCCGGTCGCCGCCATAATACCCAACCTGGCCGCACCAAGAGCAGCGCCAAAATCGCCTGCCTCGGGGAGGTGAAGCTGTACGTTGAGCGTCGTGGCGATTAGGTCCAGCCAGTATTTCGACTTTGTGCCGCCTCCAAGTGCGAGGGCCGCTTCGATAGGTGTGCCGGTCGCCGCAAGAGCCATTTGGCAATCAGCAAAGGCATAAGTCACACCTTCAAGGACCGCGCGTGCCGCCGCTGATGCATCAGTCGCGTGATCTAGATGCAGGAATTGTCCCCGGATGTTCGCGTCATTGTGCGGGGTACGTTCTCCACCGAGGTATGGCAGAAATAACGTTTTTGAAGGCACTTGGAGCTTGCCCAAACCACCTGTGAGTTGGCTTGCTGATTGCCCTGTGAGCTTTGACAACCATTCCAGCGCGTCGGTTGCCGCCAAAATCACGCCCATTTGGTGCCAAGTATCTGGAACCGCGTGGCAAAACGTGTGAACCGCTGTGGCAGGGTCAGGCCGGTAGCCATCATTAGCCGCAAACAGCACACCCGACGTGCCGAGTGACACAAATGCAGTGCCGTCTTTGACAACCCCTGCCCCAATCGCTGCCGCAGCGTTATCGCCAGCGCCACCTGCAACAATGGCTTGAGGAAGGCCAATTTCAGCCGCGAGATCAGCGCGGAGTTTGCCAGATTCAGCGGACCCTTCGACAAGTCTTGGCATCTGACCGCGGCCAAGATGACATGCGGCAAGCAGGTCATCAGACCAGTCGCGTTTGCCCGTATCCAGCCAAGCTGTACCGGCAGCGTCGGACATTTCAGAGGCATGTTCGCCAGTGAGAAAAAGGCGCAGGTAGTCTTTGGGCAACAGGACTTTGGCTATCTTAGCGAAGATTTCTGGTTCATTTTCACGAACCCAATCGACCTTTGGTGCAGTAAAGCCCGGGAACACAATATTCCCAGTCAGGTCACGAAATTGCGCCAAGCAATCCATGATTGCAGCTTGCGCGTGGCTGCGCGTGTCATTCCAAAGCATGCAGGGTCGCAGGACTTTGTCGTCTTTGCCTACCAGCGTAGCGCCATGCATGTGGCCGGCCAAACCGATGCCTGCAACGTCGCTGCAATCATTGTTTGCCGCAAGCAACTTGAGGACTGTGACCGCAGCGTCGCACCAGCTTTGGGGGTCTTGTTCAGACCAGCCAGCGCGAGGTCGCGTGACCGACAATGGCACCACATGTTCTGCTAAGATATGTTGGTCTTCGCTGACAAGAATCGCTTTTAACGAAGACGTTCCAAGGTCGAGACCGATGAACTTCATGCCGCCGCCTTGGGGTTCTTTCCTAAGATAATCATCGACAGGATATCGTCCTCGGTGACGTCCTCAACCCGCTCTGTGCCAACCATTTGCCCGTTTTTCATGACGGCAACCCGGTCACACAGTTCCATCATTTCACGGGTGTCGTGCGAGATGAGGAAAATGCCGAGACCCTGCTTTTTCAACTCATGGATCAGCTCTGCCACCATAGCCGTCTCATGCACGCCGAGGGCCGCTGTAGGTTCGTCCATGACCAAGATTTTAGCGTTGAAGTAGACGGCACGTGCAATGGCCACAGATTGACGTTGGCCACCGGACAGTGCCGAGACAGGATCCTTCAGCTTTTTGAAATTCGGGTTGAGCCGCGCCATTATCTTGCGGGTTTCAGCCTCCATCCGGTCGTCATCAACGAAACCCATACCGCTTGTCAGTTCGCGGCCAAGGAACAGGTTCGAGGCCGCATCAAGGTTGTCGGCCAAGGCCAGCGTTTGGTAAATCGTCTCAATACTGTTGTCACGGGCGTCGCGGGGTGAGTTGATTTGAACCTGTTTTCCGTTAATCCAAATCTCACCACTGTCCATTTTATAGGCGCCCGAAAGCATCTTAATCAGCGTAGATTTGCCCGCACCGTTGTGACCCAAAAGGCCCACGACCTCGCCGGGGTTAAGTGTGATTGAGACGCTATCGACTGCCTGCACACCACCAAAAGCGATTGAGACGTTCTTCATTTCAACGAGAGGTGCCATTATTTTGCTCCTAGACGTTTGCGGTACTGGATATCGATGAAGACCGCCAAGACGAGGACCCCACCGACGACGATGTTTTGTAGCGGTGCGTCAACGCCAACCATGGCCATGCCAGATTGCAGCGATTGCATGATCAATGCGCCAAGGATCGCACCATAGATTGTACCAATGCCACCGGACAGTGCGGTGCCACCGATGACTGCAGCAGCAATCACGCGCAGTTCGTCGAGCGTCCCAAGATCATTGGAATGGTTCTGCAACCGTGCCGATGCCACAACCGCCGCGATGGCGCAAAGTGCGCCCATGAGCGCAAAGATTTTGACCGTCAACATGCGGGTGTTGATGCCCGAAAGCTCAGCCGCGTCAGGGTTTCCACCAGTCGCAAAGATGTAGCGACCAAACCGGGTTCTGCGTGCGATAACCGTCATGATCGCCGCAATCCCGATAAGCAGAAGAACAGAGATTGGCAGGCCATAAACAGGCGCGCAGTTTTCAATGCCTTCGCAGCCATATCGCGATGGGTCACGTGCCACGACGCGCTCTGGCACTGTGTAGTTCGTCAGGATCGCGATAAAACCAGCGATAGATGCAACAGAGATACCTGCGAGCGTGAGTTCTGCCCACATCGGTTTCACAGGGAAACCGTGGGACGTTTTCGTGCGTCTTGAGTTGAAGATAGCAAAAATAACAAACGCAATCGCTGCGATCCCAAGCGCCCAACTGAGGGGGCCACCGAGCGTTCCGTTGATGCCACCAAATGTCATGAACGTCTTATCAAGGGGGCCAATTGTTTGGCCTCCCGTTTGATACCAGCCAACGTTCCGCCAGATCAGGAACCCGCCAAGGGTCACGATAAAAGCAGGGATGCCTTGGTAGCCGATCAGCCAGCCGTTGAATGC
>JAPKCP010000247.1 GCA_028822885.1 Yoonia sp.
AGCAGTGAGCCCAATGTGACCAATGCTGCAAGTTGCACGGATGGCTACAAAGCGCCTAAAACTGGATTTGAACTTTGCTTCAAATACCAGTTTTGCGCCAAATAGGTGGCCTGTGAAACTTAAGAAAAGTTTAAAAGTTGAGATATTTGTTGCCTGACGCGTCATGATCAATTATGAATTATTTTGTTCATATGTGATTGGTTTTGCGCAAGCGGCAATTCAGCATAGTTGTTCGATAGGGGGATAAATGTCGGAAAACTTTGATCTGGCTGCTGTAAGGCGTCGAAAAATTGCGGACCTTGTTCGCGTTCGGGGCGCTATGGGCATTCGCGACTTGGGCCTGCAATTCGGCGTGTCCGATGCTACGATCCGCCGTGATCTAAAATCCTTAGATGGTGAGGGCATTGTTGTGCGCACGCATGGTGGTGTTTTGATGAACGCGAACGTCCGGGTGGATCTGCCCAATGAGGAGCGTAAGGCCGTAGGCACGGCAGAAAAGCGGCGGATCGGCGAGGCCGCGATTGAAATGCTTGCAGGCGACGAGGTGGTGTTTCTGGATGCCGGCACGACCGCACATGCGGTAGCCTCCCATGCTCACAAGAAAAATCGCTGCACTTATGTAACCACATCTTTGGGGGTGGCGAACCAATTACAGGCGCAGGGGATTAGCAATTTTTATATGATCGGTGGATCTTACGAACCCGTGAATGATTCATTCGCAGGAACATTGGCCGTTTCGGCGTTGCGATCCCTTTCGTTCGACATCGCATTTTTGTGCTGTTCGGCGGTGGATGTGAACAAACGGTCTATCAGCGTTGCCAGCGAAGTTTATGCGCAGGTACAAAAAGAAGTCATCTTGAATACTCGGCGCCGGTTCGTAATCGCGGATGCCAGCAAATTCAAACCTAACGCGTTCATGCGCACGTCACAATTCGATCAGATAACAGGAATTATCACTAACCGCGAACTTGATGAAGGCACAATTGCCGACATTAAAGACGCCGATCTGGAGCTGGTCTTAGTATGACGCAAACGGGTGTATCACTGGACGTACAGAACCTGCGTAAAAGCTGGGGTAAAACCGAAGTATTGATGGGCGTCGATTTTAACATCGCGCCGGGCGGGTTTTTGACGCTGCTTGGCCCGTCAGGGTGCGGTAAAAGCACGGCGTTGCGGCTGATTTCCGGTCTGGATGAGGTCAGCGACGGGAAAATCCTGATCGATGGCGTGGACAAGACGGGTGTGTCCGCCGACCAGCGCAATATTGGTATGGTGTTTCAAAACTATGCCCTGTTTCCTCACATGACCGTGAGCGAAAACATCGCCTATGGGTTAAAGGTGCGCAGGGTGGCAAAGGCCACGCGCACAACGTCAATAGCGCGGGTGGCTGATTTAATGGCGCTCGGGCCGCTGCTGGATCGAAAGCCTGCGCAGCTTTCGGGGGGGCAGCAACAACGCGTCGCTTTGGCGCGGGTCTTGGTATCTGAGCGTCCGCTGGTGTTGATGGATGAACCATTGTCGAATTTAGACGCCAAACTTAGGGTGGAAATCCGAAGTGAAATCAGGGCGTTGAATAAGAAGCTGGGCATTACGATCGTCTATGTCACCCACGATCAAAGTGAAGCTTTGTCGATGTCGGATACTGTCGTGCTGATGAACGCGGGACGGGCCGAACAGATTGGCACGCCCAAACAGTTGTATGATGCACCCGCGACGGTGTTTGCCGCCGGATTTATTGGCACACCACCTATGAACCTGTTGCCCGCGTCGGACGTCGCGATGTCAGATGAAATCACTGGCGGCTCTGATGTGTCTGATCTGCTAGTCGGGGTACGGCCTGAAAGCCTGACCTACCTGGGCCAAGATTTGGAGCTGTCCGCAACCTGTCGCGTCACCAGCGTCGAGTATGAAGGTAGCGTGTTTCTTGTGCACTTGGTGTCGCCATCGGGGTCGCCGTTCATCTTGTCCCATTCCGGCGAAAGCGTCCCTGTGCAGGGCGACGAAATCACCGTGGGTTGGACCCGCGCGACAACCCATTTGTTTTCAAAGACGACAGGGCAGCGGATACCGCGTGCCCATAATTAACGGCATCGCAAATGCCGTAAAACGAAACCAAGGAGGAGAACGAACCATGACTTTTTGTTTAAACAAGGCCATTCCATTTGGTGCAGCCGCTTTGATGGGGGTTAGCGCAACCGCGCTGAGTGCCGAAGATCTGGAATTCTATTTTCCGGTCGGGGTGAATGCACCTGCAGTTGCCACAATTCAAGAATTGACCGACGAGTGGGCGGCGATGAACCCGCAGCACACCGTTAAGGCGATTTATGCCGGCAACTATGAAGAAACGACAACAAAGGCATTGACCGCTGCCAACGCAGGCGACGCGCCACAGGTGGCTGTGTTGTTGTCGATCGATCTGTTCACCCTAATCGAAGAAGACGTTATTTTGCCGATCTCCGACATTGCAACGTCTGACGAAGACCTTGAATGGATGGCCGGTTTTTACCCTGCATTTATGAAAGATGGACAGTTCGAAGGGCAGACATATGCCATTCCGTTCCAGCGTTCGACGCCCGTGTTTTATTATAACAAAGACGCGTTTCGCGCGGCTGGTTTAGATCCAGAATCGCCGCCCACTACTTGGGAAGAGATGATCGAAGTTGGCAAAGCGCTGACCCTGAAAGACGACAATGGAAACGTTACACAATGGGGAACGCGCATCCCAACACTAGGTCTTGGTGGCGCGTGGCTGTTTGGCGGTCTGGTCGTGTCCATGGATGACGTGTTGACGACTGAAACCGGTATCGAGGCCCGCATGGACACCCCAGCCACAGTGGCATCTTTGGAGTTTTTACTTGAGCTGGCCAATGAAGGCGTGATGGCTCCGGGTGGAATTAGCTGGGGCGATACACCCAAGGCGTTCCTTGAAGGGCAAACTGCCTCGATTTGGACATCCACTGGCAACTTGGCCTTTATTGAAGAAAACGCCGAATTTGATTGGGGCGTTGGATTTTTGCCAGGTGGCAATGGGCCTGGCGCACCGATTGGTGGGGGTAACTTTTACATCTTCCAAGACACCACCGAAGGTGAACGCGAAGCGGCATTGGATTTCATCAAATTCATGACATCGCCCGCCAGTGCGGCCAAGTGGAGCATTGCCACAGGTTATGTCGCACCGCGTCCCGACACGTGGGAAACACCCGAGATGCAGGCTTACGTCGAACGTTTGCCACAGGCATTGGTCGCGCTTGAGCAGCTGGAATTTGCCGAGCGTGAATTCGCGACGTTCCAGCGTGCCAAGGTCACGCAATATCTGGTGGACGCCATCGAAAGCGTCGTGACAGGCAATGCAGAACCCGCCGAAGCGTTGCAACAGGCACAAGAAGGCGCTGATGCAGTGCTAAGTGAATACAACTAAACACGAAAATTGTTTGCCCCGCGTATATCGCGCGTGGGGCAAACCTACCGTGGCACGCCACCACGACCCGCATGAAAGTGACCTCACATGAATAAGCGAATGACCATCGGACCGGCCATTATCATGCTGGTCATCCCTTGCGCCATTTTGGTGGCGTTTACACATTACCCCGCCATCATGGCGCTGATCAATTCGTTCTGGAACAATTCCAGTTCACGCCGCCCTTCAAGGTTTGTGGGCGCTGAAAACTATCAGGCCATGTTGGCCGACGACCGACTGGCACAAGTTTTGGTGAACAGCACGATTTACGCACTCGGTACCGTGCCGCTGGCTATTGGACTGGCCATTGGCATGGCTCTTTTAGTGAATTCGCGCTTGCCGGGCACCGCGTTTATGCGCCTGTCTTTCTTCTTACCGACAATGCTGCCGATGATCGCGGTCGCCAATATCTGGCTGTTCTTTTATGCCCCCGGTATTGGCTTGGCTTCGCAGATCTTGGGAATTTTCGGCCTGCCATCCATCAACTTTCTGGGGCAAACAGAAACCGCACTTGGATCGATGATGTTCGTCGCCATCTGGAAAGAGGCGGGATTGTTTATGATCTTCTATCTCGCGGCGCTGCAATCAGTGCCCACCAATTTAAAAGACGCAGCCAAATTAGAAGGTGCAGGCCGGATAAGGGTGTTTATCGATGTGGTATTGCCCCTGTTGCGCCCGACAACGATTTTCGTTGCCGTGAACGCGCTGATCAATGCGTTCCGTCTTGTGGATCATGTGGTGGTGATGACCGAAGGCGGCCCCAACAATTCAAGCGCACTGCTGCTTTACTACATCTATGAGGTCACATTCCGCCAACGTGATTTCGCTTACGGTGCCACGCTGACCGTGTTGATGGTCGTGTTGTTGGGCATTCTCGCTGTGATCCAATTCTGGGTGCTGAACCGAAAGGCGCATTATCAATGAACCGCGGTCTGAACAAAATTCTGCTCGGCACACTCACGACTGTTTTTGCCGCTGTGTGGGCGCTGCCCTTCATCTATTCGGTCTGGACCGCGTTTCACGATGAACGCTACGCGGCCAATTTCAAATGGAATGCACCGTGGATTTTCGACAATTTCGTTGAGGCTTGGCACGCGGCACCCTTCGCGATGTATTTCGCCAACACCTTGATCCTGATCACCATTGTTCTGGTGGCAAACCTGATCCTGTGCACGTTGGTCGCCTACGCCTTTGTGCGGTACAAATTTCGCTGGGCTGGCTTTCTGTTTGCACTGATTATGGTGCAGCTTTTGATTTCGCCTGAAATCCTGATCGTCGAGAATTACTTGATCCTGTCGCGGATTGGATTGACTGACACGATCATCGGCATCGCACTCCCTTATCTGACATCGGCGTTTGGTATCTTTCTTCTGCGTCAAACATTTTTGTCTGTCCCCAAATCATTGGACGAAGCAGCCCAGATCGAAGGCGCAAGCACATGGAGGATTTTGTGGAACAT
>JAPKCP010000248.1 GCA_028822885.1 Yoonia sp.
GAAGGGGCAGCAAATGTAACGGCTATCCGTCTAGATGAAACTGCTGGCGAATTTATTATTGATGGCAGCTACAGTAACATAACCACTATTCTTGCCCTTAAACTTGATGTCAGTGAAGCTGCAAATGGGATTGCTGCGAAACAGCTTAACATCCCAGATCGTCCGTCGCTTGCCCTGACTATTTCAGGCGATGGACCGCTTGAAACATTTGCGGCCGATATCGCCCTTGCCACAGACGGTGAAGACCGGATTGCAGGTAGTTTCGCCTTAGAATCTAACAATGGGAACCAAGGTTTCCGTCTTAATATCGGGGGGGATGTGACGCCTTTGCTGGAAGGCGACTACCACGATTTCTTTGGTCAAGATGTGGCTTTGGTGGCGGCTGGTCGCCAGTTGCCGGATGGTCGCTTTGATCTGAGTGATTTGGAATTAAACGCGCAGCGCCTGCGTTTGAGCGGTGGCGCATTGATCGGTGCTGAAGGCTGGCCTGTGCGTCTGAACCTGACCGGCGATATTGTTGATCCATCAGGTGATGTCGTTCTGCTACCATTGTCAGGACCGAAGACCTTTGTGAACGAAGTCGCATTGGACCTGCAATATGACCAAGAAATTTCTGATGATTGGACAGCGTCTTTTACGATTTTTGGCTATGATCGCCCCGGTCTTTATGTCGAAGAAATTGATCTAAATGGCGGTGGGATTTTACGCGCCGGCGAAGGCGTTGATCAAACAGGCGAAGTGACTGCAAACTTTACGTATGCTGCACGCGGCCTTGACCTTGATGATCCCGGCACGGCGCAGGCCTTTGGGGATACTATCACAGGCGTCATCCAAGCCCGCCGGATTGAGGATGAACCGACGTTCATCGATCAACTGACATTGCGTGGACCGGGATTAGAGGCAGATTTAAACGCCCAAATCAGTACCTCAGGCAAGGCCATCCGCATTCTGTCGCAGGCAGCCTTGCGCGTGTCTGCATTACAACGGTTTTCCACGCTTGCAGGTCGTGAGTTGGCAGGGTCTGCGAACGTGACCATCGACAGTGACGTTGATTTTCTGAACGATCTTTATGACATCGCTGTGGTTGGCACGACCCGCGACCTTGCTGTGGGGATCATGCAGGTTGATCCGCTTCTTGCTGGGTCAGGTGACATTGCGATAGCCTTTGTGCGCGATAACGAAGGCACGCGGCTCGAAAATTTAGCTATTGCGACAGACGCTGCTAAAATCACGGCAAGTGCTGATTTGACCTCTGCGGACAGCGATGCTGTTTTCACCGCCCAAATCGTTGATATCAACGTAATTGAGCCAAGCTTGAATGGTCCTGTCGATTTGCGCGGGACCGTTGCCCGAGATGTGGCCAAGATTATCACTTTCGACATTGCAGGAACCGCACCTGACGCCACAATCAACGCGAATGGCACTGCTGAACCATTGGATGTTGGCTTTAACGTGTTGGCGAATGTTGTGGCAGATGTTGGTGATCTTGAAACCTATGCAACGCTTGCGGGCCGCCCGATTGATGGCGCAATAGACGCAAAGTTTTCAGGTGTGCTGCTCACGGAAGGTCTGCGATTTAGTGGCGACCTTGCGGCAAGCACAAATGATCTTGTCGTTGGCGTGGCGCAGTTGGACCCTTTGCTGACAGGTCGTGGGACTGTGTCGGTCGGGCTTGAACGCCTAACAGACACCCAATTCCGCGCCCGCGATCTGCAACTGCGTATGCCACAAATTACGCTAGATGCAGATGCAACGGTGGACACTGATGGGCCACTGGATGCCGCTTTCGATCTACGTGTTGCAGACATTGGTCTTGTTGTCCCTGAAATCTCTGGCCCAGTCACAGCCCAAGGCACCGCCGCACGCGGCGAAGATGGGGTCGCACTTATCGACGCATCAGCAACAGCGCCGGGTGTGAACATCACCGCTGACGTCGCCGTGGCACCTGAAACAAATGTCGTTTCCGGCAAAATCCAAGCCAGTGTGACCGAATTGGCGGACTTTCAATCACTTATCGGGCACCCTGTGAGCGGCGGTGTCATTGCCGATGTCTCTGGCCAATTCGCGCCTGACTTTTCTGACTTAGATGTTGTGCTAGACATCACGACACGTGATCTGCAAACTGGCTTTGCGCAAATTGATCCATTGCTCACTGGTGTTGGCCGTATCCAAGGGATCGCGCAGCGCGACCTGACAGGCATCTTCGTGCCAACCCTTCAAGTCACGACGCCCCAAATGGATTTGAATGCGACCCTGACCCAAGGGACATCAGGCGGCAGTGGCACTTTTGACTTCACCTTGAACAACATCGGTCTTGTCGCGGACGGTATCACTGGCCCTGCAACCGCAGTCGGTCGCGCAGATCAGAACGCAAACGGTGACTGGGCAATTTTGGCAGATGTGACGGCCCCCGGTGCAACATTGAATGCGGACGTCACCGTGGCATCTGAAACAAATGAAGTGAGCGGTGCCTTGCAAGCAGACATCAATAACCTCGCGGCTTACCGCCCTCTGATTGGACAACCAGTGTCCGGCGGGGTTCAGGCGACTGTGCAAGGATCACTACTGCCTAATTTCAGCGCATTTAGTGCTGGAATAGCTATCACAACCCGCGATTTGGGCATTGGCAGCCCAACTGCTGACCTACTTTTGCGCGGGGCAGGATCACTTGATCTGACCGCATCGCGGACGACAAATGGTATCCGAATTAGCAATCTTGCCGCCCGCACTAACAACGTCACACTTGATGGCCGCTTGGATGCGAGTGATGATGGAACGAGCAGTGGCCAGTTCAATGCGCGTTTGCGCGATGTCGGCCTTTTCACCGATCAGTTGAGCGGTCCGTTGACGGCGACCGGAACCGCGTCAGTTAGTTCAAGCGGGACCATAGGCATCAATATCAATGGTGCAGGACCGGGTGGGATAACGGTCAGCGCCGACGGCGATATCGCAACGGGCGGTACGCTGAACATCAACGTCGCTGGCACTGTCCCACTTGCCCTTGCCAATGCAGCGATTGCGCCACGCAGCGTGGATGGTACTGCGACCCTCGATCTTGCGATCAATGGACCTGCTGCGCTTGGCTCTGTCTCAGGGCGCGTTGAGGTGAATGGAGCAAGGCTATCAGCCCCAACTTTGGCGCAGGCGTTAGAGAACATCACAGGCAGCATCGGGCTTACAAACGGCACTGCGCGAATTGCGATCAGCGGTGATGTGCAATCTGGCGGTTCAGTCATAGTATCAGGGCCAGTTGGATTGACCGGCCCGTTACAGGCCGACCTGAAAGTGGACATCAATGGTGTCGTTCTCAGCGATCCAGAGCTTTATAAAACGAGCATCAACGGACAAGTCGGTATAAACGGTCCGCTATCGGGGGGGGCAAGGATGGCAGGCACACTAACACTTGGTCAAACCGATGTGCAGGTGCCGTCGTCAGGCGTTGGGTCGCTTGGTGACTTGCCCGATATCGTTCACATTGGGCAAAACGGGGCAGTCCAACAAACGCTTGATAATGCAGGTGTGACAGCCCCTGAACTGAGCACTACAAAATCGACTGGTGGACCTGCCTTTCCATTGGATATCACGGTCAACGCGCCTTCGCGTATCTTCATTCGTGGTCGCGGGTTAGATGTGGAATTGGGCGGAAGCCTAAGCATCGGCGGAACAACGGCAAACATCATACCAGTTGGTCAATTCTCACTGGTCCGGGGACGTTTGGATATCTTGCAACAGCGGTTTGAATTGGCCGAAGGCGTGGCCTCACTTCAGGGTGACTTCTCCCCCTACATTCGCCTTGTGGCCGTCACAGAAGCCCGGACAGGGACACAGATTAGGATCATCGTTGAAGGCCCAGCAGGAGCCCCAGAAGTTAGTTTTGAATCGACCCCGCAACTGCCGCAAGACGAAGTTTTGGCGCAGCTTATTTTTGGGCGAAACCTGTCCGAAATTAGCCCACTCCAGGCAGTGCAGCTGGCCGCAGCCGTCGGCACCCTTGCAGGTAGCGGCGGCGGTGGATTGATTGACGGGTTCCGCCAAAATCTTGGTCTTGATGACTTTGACGTCACAACTGATGATGAGGGGAACGCGGCTGTGCGCGCGGGTGCCTATCTGTCAGAGAATGTATATACGGATGTCACCATCAACTCTGTCGGTGAAACGGAGATCAATCTAAACCTTGATATCACCTCTGAAGTTACCGCGAAGGGGACGGTTGATGCGGACGGCGAAACCAGCATCGGGATTTTCTTTGAGCGGGACTATTAAACGCGGACGATGCGCCTGCCGGAGATTGCAGAAGCCTCCGGCGAGGATTTGGAAGAAACCAAAGATGCGAGCGTTAGCGTTTTTCTAAGACCTGTTGCGCTTCATGGAACGGACAGGCGACTTGATGACCGTTCCCAATATTTTGCATCATCGGGCGTGCGTCTGCACAGCTTGGTTGTACCTTTGGACAACGTGTTCTGAAAACACATCCTGAAGGTGGCGCTAAAGGGGACGGGAGTTCACCCTCAAGGATCGGGCGCACCCGTGCTTTTTCAAGGACTGGATCAGGGATCGGGATAGATGCAATCAGCGCCTGACTATAGGGGTGTTCTGGCGCAGTCGTCAGAGTGGTGGCATCTGCCATTTCCATCTGTCGCCCCAGATACATCACAAT
This sequence comes from Yoonia sp., assembly GCA_028822885.1. Taxonomy (GTDB): domain Bacteria; phylum Pseudomonadota; class Alphaproteobacteria; order Rhodobacterales; family Rhodobacteraceae; genus Yoonia. The sequence continues at coordinate 4,658 of JAPKCP010000248.1, forward strand.
GATTTGGTCCGAAATATGCTTCACCACCGACAAATCATGCGCGATAAAGATCATCGACAGGTTGAGATCTTTTTGAAGCTCCATCAACAGGTTAACCACTTGCGCTTGGACCGACACGTCCAGAGCTGAGACCGGTTCGTCACAGAT
>JAPKCP010000249.1 GCA_028822885.1 Yoonia sp.
CCCTCTGGTGGGACCACGACAACGACACCTCTCGGGACATTTCTGCGCAATATCCTGCTGGTTAGCTGTCAGGCCGCACTCATCGCTCTTCAAAAAAACACCTGCTGAAGTGTGTAATAGCTCTGCGCAGTCCGAAAACGCAGCCGGTGAATGTGAAATTCAAACCAGCAAATTCTCGTTACGAATATCGGCGCCTCAGGGGGGGATCAAGGGGACTGAGCCATTGCCATGCGTAGGACATCGAAGTGTATTCGTGTCCCACGGCTATCGCGAATGGACAAGAATTCTTCCAGTGCAGAATGGCATGCAATCGCATCATCAGTTTTTGGATCAGATCCCTTTGCATAAAGTCCTGCTTGAATCATAAGTTCAGCGTTACCATAATTGCCAAGGTGTTCTCGGGCTTTCGCTATGAGCGCATTCTCATGTCTTTGAGCGGCGGCTGGTAAAGAACGAGACACAGACTTAAGTACGTCAATCGCAGGAAAACGACCCCGTTCTGCGATTTCTCTGTCGAGTACGATGTGGCCATCAAGAATGCCGCGCATTATGTCTGCGATCGGTTCTTCCATATCTGATCCAGAAACTAATATCGAAAATATGGCGGTGATATCACCTGCTGAATTTGCCCCTGGACCTGCGCGTTCGCAAAGACCCGCTATCGCTGGAGCGGTTGATGCGGGGAAGCCGCGCAAAGATGGTGCCTCGCCAGCTGCGATTGCAACCTCACGGTGTGCTTCGCAAAAGCGTGTCATCGAGTCTGCGAAAAGCATGACATGTTGGCCTTTGTCACGAAAGTACTCAGCAACTGCCATTGCTGTCAGTGCGCAGCGACGACGCACTTGAGGGGCCCGATCAGATGTTGCGGCAACAATGATCGAACGGGCCATACCTTCGGGGCCTAGGACGTCTTCTATGAAATGGCGAAGTTCCCGCCCGCGCTCTCCAATGAGCGCGATGACGATCAAGTCAGCCGTTGCACTGCGTGCAAGATCGGCGATCAGTGTTGATTTACCAACGCCTGAACCTGCAAAAAGACCGATGCGCTGCCCGCGTACGATTGGAAGAAGCGTGTTGAAAACAGCAAGCGACGTTTCCAAACGTGCACCCATGGCGCGCCGTTCGTACGCGGGCGGTGGTGCGCATTGAAGCGGTACGGACTGTATCCCATGGAGGAGCGGGCGCCCATCAAGTGGGTATCCTGACGGGTCAATGACACGGCCAACCCAGCTATCATCTGGGGCAAAGCGTAGGGGTGCATTAAGGCGGACATGATCACGTAGCCTAATGCCTTCCATAGTATCTTCGACAAGGACTTGGGCTTCATCACCCTTAAGTTTGATAATTTCGCCAGTAATGATTCGGTGACACGTCGTAATCGAAACTGAATTTCCTAGACCAGCAATATGCGACAGGCCCGTCACAGATATGACCGCGCCATTGATTTCAATAACCCTACCAATGGGATGCGTGGCTTGGAGGGTCTTCACTGACGCAGTAATTTTTTCAATTAGAGAAGGATTCATCTTGTTCCTTTGGATTTGAGACAACTTCTTATTAACGAATTAGCCTTAAAGCTTCGTTGCAGTCACACGAGGGAGAAGCCCCGATGTATCAGAATCTAGAATTGTTTCAGACAGCGGGCGCAATGGCGCGCCATGCTGGAAGCCGTCAAGCTGTTGTTGCTCAGAATATCGCCAACGCCGATACGCCAAATTTCCGTGCGCTTGAAATGAAGTCTTTTAAGGACGCTTTCGAACGCAGCGCATCAGGCGGAATGAATGCAACAAGGATTGGCCACATAAATGGGAGCAGTCAGGCTGCCCCGCGCAGTGAGGTCACGCAATCGCGATCTGAGCCTTCGCCAAACGGTAACTCAGTTTCGATTGAAGATGAGATGCTCCATTCTGTTGAGGTGTCGCGCGAACACTCGCGTGCGCTTGCCATATATCGGCACGGCATGACCGTCCTGCGCACAACGTTGGGGAGGTAAACGATGGGGTTCGATTTTTCTGACGCCATGTCCGTGGCATCCAGTGGAATGAAAGCGCAAGCAAACCGATTGCGTCATGTCTCTGAAAATATCGCGAATACAGATACGCCTGGTTATCGTCGAAAGACGATCTCTTTCGAAACTGCGATGCGTGGGTCTGCACAAGGGCAGGTTGTCGTGGGTGACGTCAACCTTGATCAAAGTGAATTGAGCCGTGTTTTTGATCCTGCGCATCCAATGGCTGACCAGAACGGCTATTACGATGGATCCAATGTTACCTTGCTCATCGAAATTGCTGACGCGCGAGAAGCGCAGCGCAGCTATGAAGCTAACCTAAAAATGTTCGATCAGGTCCGACAAATGTCGACATCCCTGATGGACCTTCTCAGAAGATAAGGAATAGTCAGAATGGATATTCGTAACACACTCGCAGCACAGAACTATGCAGCGACAAAGGCCGTTACGGGCGCAGACCCTACGGCAACAGGCGGTGCCGTATTTGATACGGCAAAGGACTTTATCACTACACTTCAACAGAGTGAGGCGACCGCTATGGCGTCAATGACCTCTGGGGCTGATCCGCATTCACTAGTCCAAGTGTTGGCACAAACTGAAATGGCTGTTCAATCTGTTGTCGCGGTGCGGGACAAGGTTGTTGAAGCATACCAAGAACTTTTGCGGATGCCGATCTAATGATGTCAGAGTCTCTCTTTTATGACACATTGCGAGAGGGACTTTGGACCGCTTTTGTGGTGTCGATCCCAATCTTGTCAGTCGCACTGATTGTCGGGCTTTTGATCGGACTTTTTCAAGCATTGACCTCTGTCCAAGAAATGACGCTGACTTTTGTTCCCAAGCTTGCTGCGATCATTGTGGTCTTCTGGGCGACGATGGGCTTCATGTCTGAGACGTTGGTTAGTTATTTTCAGGCAACTCTTATTCCAATCATTGTTGGAGGCTAAAGCATGGACAATGCCAGCTATGCTTCCCTCACCCGGCAAACGGGACTTGCAAACGAAATGCGCGTTGTTGCGAATAACATCGCCAACGCCTCAACTAATGGTTTTCGGGCTGAAGGAGTCATATTTTCTGAATATGTGAAGGTAATTGGCAATGGTCACAACTCACTTTCGATGGCCAGCGCTAGCGTTCGACAAACGGTTGATGCGCAGGGTGCCCTAAAGCAAACGAATGCGACATTTGATTTGGCAATTGAGGGTGATGGGTTTTTCTTGATCCAAACCCCTGATGGCGAGCGGCTTACACGGGCTGGTCATTTCACGCCAAATCAGAACGGTGATCTTGTTAACGGTGACGGATACCCTGTTCTGGATGCGGGTGGTGCACCTGTGTTCGTACCAACTGGGGCAGGGCCCATCTCGATTGGGGCTGATGGCGTTATTAGTGCGGCGGGTCAACTGGTTGGGCAAGTTGGCGTTGTTATACCAAGCAATCCACAAGGTCTGGTACGAGAGGGAGGCACGCGATTTGCCGCGCCAGACGGGTTTGATCCTGTTCAAAATGCACGCGTTGTCCAAGGCTCCCTCGAGGGATCGAACGTTAACCCAATCCTTGAAATAGCACGGATGATTGAGGTGCAGCGGGCCTATGAGCTTGGCCAAAGCTTCCTCGATAAAGAAGATGAGCGCATCCGCGCTGTCTTGCAGGCCATTGGTCGATAAAGGAGTCTCAGATGCGCGCACTACAGATTGCAGCCGCTGGCATGTCAGCACAGCAAACCAGAGTCGAGGTCATTTCAAACAATCTCGCGAACATGAACACCACAGGCTATAATGCCCGTCGTGCCGAGTTTGCAGACTTGCATTATCAACAGGTCGTCCGACCGGGATCAATTAACGCGACCGATGGTACGGTCCTCCCTACTGGAATTCAGATGGGCCTTGGCGTGCGTCCCACGTCGGTATCAATGATTCTGGCACAAGGTACGGTTACGCAAACTGGTGGCGATCTGGACTTGGCAATTGAGGGGCGGGGCTACATTGAGGTCACACTTCCCAATGGCACCGCAGCATACACACGTGACGGGGGACTCAAGCGGACCGGTGATGGGTTAATCGTGACATCTGACGGTTATCCAGTCGCACCAAACATTACAATTCCGCAAGAATCGCAATCAATTTCAATAAATGCGGATGGTGAAGTCTACTCCTTTTTTGATGATCGCGTTGAGCCAGAACTTTTGGGGCAATTCAATCTTTCGGGTTTCACGAACCCCAAGGGGCTCGAGGCGATTGGGTCGAATATGTTTGTTGAAAGCCCAGCCTCTGGGCCCTCGACGGTGTCGGCACCCGGCGATGATGGTCTTGGAACCTTCAGGCAGGGGTATCTTGAGGAAAGCTCCGTTGACCCAGTGAAGGAAGTTACGGACTTGATCGAGGCGCAGCGCGGGTATGAATTGAATTCCAAAGTGATTTCTGCCGCAGATCAAATGCTTGGCGCTACGGTGCAAATACGATGATCCGAATCTTCGCTATTTGTTTGCTTTGTGGTACGTGTGCACAAGCCGAAGTTCTTGTCGCTAGTCGCACTATATCCGCAAATTCGGTCATTGCATCTGATGATATTCTCTTTCGCGATATCATTGCACCAAGTGGATTTTCGGACCCATCAAAAGTTGTGGGGATGGAAGCGCGGAATGCGATATTCGCTGGGCGCCCCATTCTCTCAAGTGATCTAGGTATTCCAGCGGTCGTTGAGCGCAATCAAGTTGTGCAATTGATCTTTAATCGTGGTGGGATCGTGATCAAAACCGATGGACGTTCACTTGATCGTGCTGGACC
>JAPKCP010000250.1 GCA_028822885.1 Yoonia sp.
CAATATCGCCCCACTCAGAATCACCATGACGGACCAGTGGACCGAGTGGCTCTTTAGAGATGATTTCTGGCAGCAGAACGTGGTCATCAGGTGCTTCGAACGTTGCACGTGTTGCAGCCAAGCCGGATGCGTCAGTCGTGTAAACGTCACATGCACCAGCAAGGTACTGCTGCTGACCTTCTGCGTTAGTTTCAATCGGCACCGGCTCGTAACTGATGTTGTTGGTGCGGAAGAAATCAGCAAGGTTCAGCTCTGTTGTTGTACCAGTTTGGATACAGACAGTCGCGCCGTCCAGATCCTTAGCAGAGGCAACGCCCAGCTCTTTCGGGATCATGAAGCCTTGGCCATCGTAGTAGTTCACGCCTACGAAATCAAACTTAAGGTCTGTGTCGCGTGAGAATGTCCATGTGGTGTTACGTGCCAACATGTCGATCTCGCCGGACGCAAGTGCAGTAAAGCGCGTCTGGCCAGTTGTTGGTACGAATTCTACAGCGTCGCTATCGCCAAGAACGGCAGCAGCAACAGCGCGACACACAGCAACGTCAAAGCCAGTCCATACGCCATTTGCATCAGGTGCAGCAAAGCCAACGAGACCTGTGGTAACACCACAGTTCAGCTTGCCGCGCTCTTTAACGTCATCCAATGTTGCCGCGGATGCAGATACTGCAACCAAACCAGCGACCGTGAGTGCGCCGAGAAATACGGTTTTGTTCATTTTTACCTCTTCCTGAGTTTCCGCCCTTACTCCCGTTAGGGCGGTTCTAATTCCGTCCCTTCAGGGACAGTTATTAAGTGCCAGACAGGTTGCCCCATCCTTAACCTAGGTAGAGTGTGAACAATCACTCGTAATCGTCAAGGGTTTCTTCGGACAATTCGCATTCAAACTGGCCATGAAGATGTAAGAATCAGCAGTAATTACCCGTCTAGCGGTAACTGACCTTACGTCGTCGCCATATTGTAGAATTTTGCGGCGTCAAAAAAAGCCTGCCGTTTGATAGATTCGAGCGCACGGGCATCTTCGTCTTCGCCCCATTGCGCAAACTGCCATTCTTCATCTACACGAGAAACAGCCCATCCATTTTCAGCAGTCAGATGCGTTTTGGTCACAGCCAACGCAATAACAAGCGATCCCGAAAGGCTGATCAAATCGTGCGCTGCAGCTATCTGAAACGGTGTCATCTGCGCCAATTCAGCCGTCAGGCGCACCACATTACGCGGGTCCTGAGGCACATGCATGACCCCTTCCCGCGACTTAAACGAAATCCCGTATGTGGCTTGCGCCCATGCTAACAAAGGGTCCCATTGTGCAATCTGTAGCGCTAACAGTTCTTCTGGCCCGACCGCGCGGTAGCAAAGCAAATCGCTGTCACCATATGCAGCAAGCATATCGACAACTTCGTCTTTCTGCGTCGCGACCTTGTCGATTGACGCATTTGCACCCCGCGTCACAGGCATACTCAACGGGTTAATCTTGCCCTCTTGAGCATCCCATTCGGATGCAACCGCCGCCGCCATTTCAGCAGTTGGCAACACAAGCAGCGCTTTTGCGGGCGTTTTGACTGGACGCCCATCAAGTTCAATCTTGTATCCGCCGTCTGTTTCGACAGTAGCCGAGGTCTTCCAGAAACGTTTTGCGGCCCATTCGCTCATCTTGGGTGTCCTATCAGATCGTCAATCGCACCCAAAAGCGCGTCGTAACTATGAATAATGGTATCTGCATTCAGCGTCTCAACTGGGTGATACCCCCATGAAACACCAATGGTTTTCACACCAGCCGCACGCCCCATGTCGATATCAAAGGTCGTATCACCAATCATAACGGCCTGAGCTGCGTTAATTCCCGTTTCAGCCAAACACGCCTCTACCATCGCGGGATGCGGCTTTGAGGGATGAAAATCAGCAACTTGCTGGCTCAAGAAATAGCCTTCAAGGCCATGGCTTTCGATCAGCTTATCCAAACCACGTTTCGATTTACCGGTCGCCACGGCCAGCATGGTAGAATTCTGCGCTTTCAACGTGTCCAACGCCTTGCGTGCACCCGAAAAAAATGGAGACGTCGCATTGCTGCCCTTCTCCTCCCGGATATCCATATAAGCGCCCCGGTAGCCCTGCGCTAAAGCCAAGTGGGTCGCCGTATCTAGTTCAGGTGACAACTCAGGAAAAATTACTTCAAGCGATCGCCCCACGAACCCCAATGCGCGATCACGGTCTGGAACAGGCAGCCCCAACCCCTTGTAAGCATATGTAAAGGCGTCAAAGATCATCTCTTGGCTATCCACCAAGGTGCCATCGACATCGAATATCACAAGACGAAGGTCAGACATCAGTCGGGCATATTGAAAGGATCAGCAGGCGCGTGGCTAACCGTCCATCCAACATAGTCCCATGTCCGTTGCATATGATCGGGCAGAGGTGCGATGAAATCCATGATCGCACCCGTTGCAGGATGCTCAATCTTTAGGCTTCGCGCGTGCAGGTGCATTTTGCGAGAGATATCACCGCCAAGGCTAGAGCCCCAGCCATCGCCAAGGTTCTCTTGCTCAGAGCCACCGTATTTGCCGTCGCCAACAATAGGATGACCAATTTCAGCCATATGTGCCCGCAACTGGTGCGTCCGGCCCGTGATCGGGACCAAAGCACACCACGACGCGCGCGACCCAATCGTGTCCATCACGGCATAATCAGACGTTGCACGCTTGGCACCCTCAGTCTTTGCAACCTCACCCGGATGCACGCAAATCATCTTTTCGTTCTCACCACCACGACCACCGCCAGCCTTCACCAGACCGTACTTGATCGTCGCAGCACGTGGATGGGGAACGCCAGCAATCGCAGCCCAGTAAATCTTACGAGTCTCGCGGTGCTTCATGTTCTCAGTCAACGACCGTGCGGCCATTCTGGTTCGAGCAAGCACAAGAACGCCAGACGTGTCCTTATCTAGACGATGCACCAGACGCGGTTTTTCGTCAAAATCACCAATCAACGCCTCGGACATGCCATCAACATGACGAGTCGTGTTTGTCCCACCTTGAGTGGCAAGACCGGGCGGTTTGTTGATCACGATCATATGGTCATCACGATAAATCACACAGGACTGGATCAGCTTCGCATCGGCCTTCGTCACACCGTGCTTGAGCAACTTAGATGCTTCAGCGGCCTCGGCTTCAGTCGGGAGCGGAGGAATGCGGACTTTCTGCCCAACCTCAACCCGCGAATTAGATTTCACACGACCGCCATCCACACGCACTTCGCCCTTGCGGCACATCTTTTCGATCCGACCTTGCGTCACATACGGGAACAGGCGCCGCAAATAGCGGTCCAGCCGTTGATCACCATCGTCAGGCCCGATGACCCGTGTTTGTACGCCGCTCATAGGGCATCCTTCGCAATCCAAAGGCCAACAGCGCATGCCGTTAGCGATAATAAGACTGAGGCCATAACATATCCACCAGCCGCCGCCAGCCTTCCGGCCTCTACCAACCGCAACGTATCGAGGGAAAATGCGCTAAACGTAGTGAATCCACCCAAAACGCCAGTCATAACGAAGGGCAACCACGCTTGCAGGCCCTTTGCGTTGAAAACAGCCCAGATGATTCCAATGCACAACGACCCTATGACATTCACGGTGATCGTCCCCACCGGGAAGGCAACTGCGAGGCCAACAAGGTATCGCAATACGGCTCCCAAGGCACCGCCCAATGCCACAGACACGATAGTCATGACTTACCCCTCTTCGCCCTTAGCCCAGCAAAGTAATCAACGCGCTTCTTAAGATCACGCTCAAACCCACGATCAACGGGCATGTAGTATTCCCCACGCTTCATGGTCTCAGGGAAATAGCTTTGCCCACTAAAGCCATCCTCAGCATCGTGGTCATAGGCATAACCAGCACCAAACCCCTGCTCTTTCATCAACGTGGTCGGTGCGTTCAGAATATGGGCTGGCGGCGGCTCTGATCCATGCTTTTTTGCGGCATTCATTGCGGCCTTATACGCCACATACGTTGCATTCGATTTCGGCGCGAGCGCAAGGTAGGTCACGGCCCCCGCCAATGCCAACTCCCCTTCGGGCGATCCAAGCCGCTCATATGTCTCCCACGCATCAAGACAGACGCGATGTGCTTGCGGATCGGCAAGCGCAATATCCTCAACGGCCATACGGGTTATTCTGCGTGCCAAATAGCGTGGGTCTTCGCCGCCGGTCAGCATACGAGCAAACCAGTAAAGGGCGGCATCTGGGTCAGAGCCGCGTACAGATTTATGTAGGGCACTGATCAGATTGTAATGTTCATCACCTGACTTGTCGTATTTCGCGACACGTTTCATCAGACGTTTCGTCAGCTGTTCAGTTCCCAGCGCCCCGTCCATTTTCCACGCGGCAATCTGTTCAATCAAGTTAAGTAGCGCGCGACCATCGCCATCAGACATCTCTAGCAAGGCATTCCTTGCATGATCATCTAACGGCAGTGCCCGCCCAAGTTCATTTTCAGCCCGCTGTGCAAGCCGTTCTAGGTCATCAAAGTCCAACCGCGTGAGAATTAAGACTTGCGAACGGGACAAAACAGCGGCGTTCAGCTCAAACGATGGGTTCTCGGTTGTGGCACCAACCAAAAGAATTGTGCCGTCTTCCATATAAGGAAGAAAACCATCCTGTTGCGCTTTGTTGAAACGGTGAATCTCATCCACAAACAGCAACGTGCCTTTACCATTTTGGCGACGTATCTTGGCGGCTTCAAAAACCTTGCGCAGGTCAGGGACGCCTGTGAAGATTGCCGATATCTGGACAAAGTGCAG
>JAPKCP010000251.1 GCA_028822885.1 Yoonia sp.
AAATTGAAAATCTTAGAGTGCAGTGCGCAAACCATCATCTATTCAATTTCAGAAAAGTGGAAACCCACCACAAGTTCTTTACCAATTAGTAATACAATAAGCGTTTAATGCCATCTCATCCCTTCGTGGCAAGTACTTCGGGAGGTCCTTACTTTTGAGGGAGGGTTGCGGCCAGCGCGTCGAACCAGTCCCATTTCAATCGGGCGGCTTTGTTAAATGTTAAGTAGACGTCGCGACTAAAGTTAGGGGCTTCGTCAAGAGCGAACAGGGTTTTTTCAGTCACATGTGGGGCGGCCATACGGTCAGTCAGATATGCGCTGCCACCTTCGCGTAGGATGTGAGCCAAACCAGTGGCTGCATTGCCAAAACTCAACCTTGTCGGGCTTGCATCCGCAAATGCGACGGCATGATCGCGCCCAAACGTGTTGCCAGCCTCGATATAAACATAGCCAGGATTAAATCGCAGGGGGCTATCGGGTGTTGTAGCATAAAGCGCAAGTTGTTCTGCGCGCAGCATAATCTGATCTTGTCGCGCGGATGTGCTAGGCCGATAAGTCAACGCGAGATCTGCTTTGCCGCTCTCCAGCCAAGATGTTACCTCGGCTTGACTGCCCAACCAAACAGAGATCGCAAGGTCAGGCAACGAAGCCTGCATTGTTTGGAAAAATTCATCACCCAGATGGGGCCAAAGATCGTAGCAACACGCCAAATTGCATATCCCTGACATTCCGTCTGGGAGTGACACTTCTTGCCGGGCTTGTTGCCAAAGGTCTGTAATTGTGTCGGCGTATCGGTGGAGGCGCAAGCCCGCTGCGGTCAGCGTCGCACCCGATTTGCTGCGGATAAGCAACGTCTGGCCAAGAGTTTCTTCAAGCGTTTTTAGCCGTGCGGTAACCGTCGATTGGGTGACGTTCAACACGGCTGATGCCCGGACAAGGCTGCCTGTTTCAACAATTGTTAGAAAGGTGCGTAGTTCTAGCAGGTTCATGTACTATAATTCGACTTTATCGAACTTAATGTCCACAAAAATTCGTTTTTTTGTTTTCATTTAATCGGTTAGCGTTAGCCGATGGGCGAGGTTCTTTCGCCCCCAATGAACAAGGGACCCAGTAGAATGACTGTCGAAACCTATCAAATGTTGATCAATGGGGCGTGGGTTGATGCGTCTGACGGGGCGCGTTTTGACAGCGTGAACCCGGCTACTGGCAACGTTTGGGCAAGTGTTCCTGAGGCGACTGCTGCTGATGTGGACCGCGCCGTGCGTGCGGCTGATGCGGCGCTGACTGGTGAATGGGGGCAGATGACGCCAACGGCGCGCGGCAAATGCCTGCATCGCTTGGCTGATCTGCTGGCCGCAAATTCTGAGACCATCGGACGGGTGGAAACAACCGACACCGGAAAAATGTTTAAGGAGACCGCTTGGCAGGCGACCTACATCGCTGAATACTTGCATTTCTTTGCTGGTGCTGCTGACAAGATCAACGGTGAAACCTTGCCCATCGACAAGCCTGATATGTTTGTTTTTACAAGCCGCGAACCAATTGGCGTTGTCGCGGCTGTCGTGCCTTGGAACAGTCAGATGTTCCTGAGTGCGGTGAAAATCGGACCAGCCTTGGCTGCGGGCAACACGATCGTTCTTAAGGCGTCTGAGCATGCCTCAGCGCCGTTGCTCGCGTTTGGCAAGTTGGTTGCACAAGCTGGTATTCCTGACGGTGTCGTCAATATCGTCACTGGCCATGCGGAGCCATGCGGTCAAACTCTCACGACACATCCATTGGTCGCTAAAATCGCCTTTACAGGTGGACCTGCCGCTGCCCGTCATGTCGTGCGCAATTCGGCTGAGAACTTTGCCGAGGTGTCGCTAGAACTTGGTGGGAAGTCGCCGTTCATTGTCTTTGATGATGCGAATATCGAAAGTGCTGTGAACGGGGCAGTGGCAGGAATTTTTGCGGCAACGGGTCAGTCGTGTGTCGCGGGATCGCGGCTCTATTTGCATGAAGACATCGCAGACGAATTTCTTGCGAAAATGACCGCTATTGCAACAAATATCCGCATTGGTGATCCTCAGGCGGACGACACCGAGATGGGTCCGCTTTGCACACAAGGGCAATTGGACCACGTCGAACGTCAAGTTGCATTGGCTTTGGAAGAAGGTGGGCGAGTACTAACGGGCGGCAGGCAATCTGATCTGAAAGGCCTCTATTACGAACCGACAATTATTGACTGCCCGCGTCAGGACATGACAATCATCTCGACCGAACTGTTTGGTCCAGTCCTTGCTGTACAGCGTTTCAAGACCGAGGACGAAGTTGTGGCGATGGCTAACGACACGCAACACGGGCTGGCTGCTGGTATCTTCACGCGCGACGGTGCGCGGTCATTGCGGATGTCCAAGCGGGTCAAAGCTGGGATGATCTGGGTGAACACCTACCGCGCCATCAGCCCAATCGCGGCCTTTGGTGGCATCAAGGGCAGTGGGTACGGTCGCGAGGCAGGGTTGCAGGCGGTCTACGATTATACCCGTCCCAAAACTGTCTGGATGAACCTATCCGACGCCCCCATCGCCAACCCATTTCAGCCGAGGTGACACCATGAAATTCCATCTTGCCATCAATCTTGAGCGCGTCGATGAAACCACACCGGTGACCGCCGTTCGTGATCATACAATCGACATGGTCAAAATGGCCGATAAGGCAGGGTTTGAGGTTGCGTGGGCCGCTGAACACCACGCGCTTGAAATGACCATTGCGCCCAATCCGTTCCAACTCTTGACGTGGTGGGCTGCTCATACGGAAAATATCCGCCTTGGATGTGGGGTTGCGAACGCTGCCTACTGGCACCCGATTAAGCTAGCTGGTGAGGCTGCGATGGTGGACGTGTTGTCAGGCGGCCGGCTTGAACTTGGCCTTGGATCGGGCGCGTATCAGCGCGAGTTTGACCGGATGCGTCCGGGCGTGAGCCAAAAAGATGGCCACAAATATCTGCAAGAGATGTTGCCGCTTGTCCGTGACCTTTGGCAAGGCGACGTCACTCACGATGGCGAAAACTGGCAGTTTCCAAAGGCCACAGCTTGCCCAAAACCGCTGCAAGACAAGGTGCCAATGTGGGTCGCAGCCCGATCACCCGGCACGTTTGACTATGCTGTCGCGAACGATTGCAATGTGATGTGCTGGCCCCTGTCGATGCCGATGGCAGAGGCAGATAAATACAAGGCGTTGTTGGACGAAGCGATTGCGAAGCAAGGCGGCTGGAACGGAACCTTTGCATTGATGCGCCACACGGCGGTCTACGATAATGCGGATGACAGGGCGACGACGTTATCAGCGGTTAGAAACGCGCTTGGTCGATTTGGTAATCTGATGATGAAAAAGGGGGATGTCGTGAACGGCTTTCCTGATGTGGTGCCGCTCGCAGAACTTGACGGCAACGCCCGTGTTGATCCGGCAATGTTAGAAGAAAACCTTGTGTTTGGCTCACCTGAACAGGTCATCGCAAAACTAAAATCGTACGAAGCGCTAGGTGTCGATTCCTTCATCTATTACGCCTCAATGGGCCTTGATATGGATGTGCAAAAGCGATCCATGTCCCTTTTCATCAACGAAGTCATGCCGGAGTTTTCCTGATATGCCCGCCGAAATTCGCCGTACGATCCTGAACATTCAAACCACGCATATCGAAGGTTGGAAAAAGGTCGAAACCCCAACAAAACTGATCACAGCCATGGCCATCATAAAGAACCCCTGGTTCGGGCAGGGGCATGTCGAAAACCTACGGCCCGTGATCATGGATGTGGGCCCTGAGATTGGTAAACTGCTGACCGATATGATTTTGGACGTGGCGGGTGACGGGGTCGAAGGCTACGGAAAAGCGTCCGTTGTTGGCATGGGTGGGGAGTTGGAACATGCCCAAGCCCTGACCCACACGCTTTGGTTTGGAAACCAATACCGCAAGGCCGTAAATGCCCAATCCTATCTGGTATTTTCAAACACACGCGGTGCCGCTGGTACATCGTTGATGATCCCGTTGATGCATAAAGACGATGGCGGGCAGCGGTCACATTATCAAACGATCCATGTGTCCGTTCAAGATGCCCCCGCTGAGGATGAGATTATCATGGCGCTGGGTGCTTCCATTGGTGGTCATCCCAACCACCGGATTGGGAACCGCTATCAGGACATCGCAGAAATGGGCGGCGATGTTGAGAACCCAGCTGGTGTCTAAGCTCGCACCAGATGGGACGGCGTATGATGTGACGGGCGAGGGGCCGCCAGTGGTGCTGATCCACGGGTTAGGGCTATCGCGCAGATTGTGGGATGCGCACTTGGCAGCGTTTGCGGGCTGTCGCGTTTTGACCTACGATCTTTACGGTCATGGCCAAAGTGCGCCTACACCAAATGAGGTCTCGTTAACGGTCCTTGCGGATCAGCTAGCCGCCCTGATGGATCATATCGGCATGGCCCGCGCCCACATTGTTGGGTTCTCAATCGGGGGTATGATCAACCGACGGTTTGCGCTGGATTATCCAGACAAGGTTGCCTCGCTTGTGATCCTCAATTCCCCACATAACAGGGGGGATGTAGCACAAAAGGCCGTTGAAACCCGGGCAAAATCAGTCCGTGAACAAGGCGCGTTTGCAACCTTTGATGCGGCTTTGCAGCGGTGGTTTACCCCTGCATACCTCGCGATGGGTGAGGGGCCAGCAAAGGTCCGCGATTGGCGAGGGCAAGTTGACGCGGAAAGCTACGCACAAACCGCGTGGGTGCTGGCTAACGGTGTGCGCGAATTGAT
>JAPKCP010000252.1 GCA_028822885.1 Yoonia sp.
TTATATGGTATCGAAACCATCTGGGGCTGGCCTGATGCGCTGACTGTTGAACCGATCAGACGTTAGGGGCGCTTTGGGAGTATTGGCATTCTAGCATTCAGATGCTGTGAACCGCGCATTGCTTCAAAGATTACACGCGGCTCTCGTCAAAGAAGTTGCCTCAACGAACTGCAGAGCCGTTGAGATAGCCAACCCAGAGATCACATTAGAAACGTCCCAACTGATGAACCCAATATCTGTCCTGTGCGAAGCGCCCTTTGCTGATATTACCTCGTGCCGAGCTTCTTAAGCCGAGCATCGCGAAGACGCGCGAAATCTTCACCAGCGTGATAGCTTGACCGGGTCAGTGGCGTTGCCGACACCATCAAGAAACCTTTGCCGTAGGCTGCTTTTTCATACGCCGCAAATTCATCAGGCGTTACAAAGCGATCTACTGCGTGGTGCTTTGGTGTTGGTTGTAGGTATTGGCCAACGGTCAAGAAATCGATGTCGGCTGCCCGCATGTCTTCCATGACCTGAATAACACCTTGGCGGTCTTCCCCGAGACCAACCATGATGCCTGATTTCGTAAACATCGAAGGATCAAGTTCTTTCACGCGCTGTAAAAGGCGAAGTGAATGGAAATACCGTGCGCCGGGGCGCACTTCCGGGTACAAACCAGGAACCGTTTCAAGGTTGTGATTAAATACGTCAGGTTTCGCATCAACAACGATCTTTAAGACACTGTCGTCGCAGCGAATAAAATCTGGTGTCAGGATTTCAATCGTCGTACCGGGTGACTGGCGTCGGATGGCCCGGATCGTTTGTGCAAAATGCTCTGCGCCGCCATCTTCGACGTCATCGCGGTCAACAGATGTAATCACAACATGCTTCAAACCCAGTTTTTTGACCGCATCAGCAACGCGACCCGGTTCAAAAACATCAAGCGATTCCGGCGGCTTGCCAGTCGCAATGTTGCAGAATGTGCAGGCGCGGGTGCAGACTTCGCCCATGATCATCATGGTTGCGTGACCTTGGCTCCAGCATTCGCCGACGTTCGGACATCCTGCTTCTTCGCAGACCGTAACTAGCTTGTGCTCACGCATGATATCGCGCGTTTTCTTGTACCCCTCAGACGTCGGAGCTTTGACCCTGATCCAGTCGGGTTTCTTAGGCTGCGGGGCATCAGGCCGACGCTGTTTTTCAGGATGACGTTGGGCTGGTATCTTAAGATCACGCGTGGCCATTGGGTATCCTTCTACGTTAGAATATACCTAAGGCGCTGCACGACTAATGTCCAATGCGACCCGACATCTGCATGCCAGACTTGCGCATGGCGCATATCCCACTAGCCAATCATCGGACCAAACTTTCCTTGCGTAGTATCATAATGCACTTTGAGGCGTTGCAATGCGATCCGCAGAACGATCTTGCCTGACCGGGCAGACCACCCCAGTTTCTTTTCAGTCACCTCGAGACCCTCCAAAAGGCAACAACACCGCAACACGACATCACCAAGCCCAAGTCCCAGATCTTTCATCGCTGATTGCACACGCAGCCTTGCCGCCAACGCGCCAGCTGGAACCATTGTGTCAGCAGTCTCATCGACCTTGGCCATGAAACCTTCATATGTTCGCAAAGCTGGCCCACCAATCTGAGCAAGCTCAAAATCTTCACGCAGACTTTCTCCCGCTTTGACCAATTCAGTGGACAAAAATGGTGTTCCATCCCGGTCTTTGCGCCGCGCAAGACCCAGCAACGGGCTTTCCGTTGCATAATATCGCGATCTACTCCGCATTCCGTCAGCTTCTTTTGGAAATGTCCAACCGACCATATCTGGGTCAACGGTCCCACGCTGTTCAGCAAAACCTTGCGCCTTGTTTTCGTCCGCAGCCGTCAATCGGCGAAGCGATGCGCGTCCTGCATTTGTAATAAAGTAGCGACGAATACGTCCCCCTTCATCCGGGCTGGTGATCCATTCTTTCAGTGCCATCGCTTGCGCAATTTCACGATCCACAATGGCCGTACGCAAGGATTCGCCTGCATCATTTTCACGCACGACAACGGCAGTTTCCATCTCACGAGCAACCGCAAGAACAGCGCGTGGCTCACACATACGTCGCAAAATACGCTTGGCCTCACAATCGATACGGTCTTGTGTCAGCACCTCATTTGTACTGACCGACATCTTCATCTGTTTGGTCTCTTGAGCAGCCAAATTGTGACCTGATTGCTCTGCCAATGCCTTTAAAGCGGCGTCGATCAGGGGATCATCCCGGCGACCTTCAAACCGGCGCACCTGACGTAAAATTGTTGATGGGTGACAGTCCGTTGCGCGAGCCAAAGCGCGAATTGAAAGGCCGTCCTCCGTATGTGCAAGGTAATGCCGTGCGGCAACGGGCACCCAATTTGGCAAGCCTCGATAAGGCGCAACTTCCATTGTCTTACTCATGTGTTTCCCTTCCCACACTTTGCTCAACTCGTCCTAACTCAACGGACGAAAACCCCAGATCTACAACCTAGGCGTGCATTGTTACCTAATGGTTAATAGTTGGTTCACCCTTCAACCATTGTTTCGAAAAGGTAAAAATTTGTAAGGGCACCGCGCGGCAGAAACCACGTTCACGCAACACCGATTGAGTCTGTGCAAAGTCTATGAACGGACCAAATTTTGCTCATAAGGACGGGACTGAAAATGAAAGATATTCATAGCCACATCAGGGATTTACGTCGACCAAAGCTACTTGTCAGCGCAGCGCGCCACGGGGTCGATAGCTATACGCGCAACATCCACCTTGCGCGGTATATTACCATCGATCCGCTTCCGGGGCCCGGTGTCGCATTAATGCAATTGTTCGATATCGAGCGCGAGATGAACGACGCCCGACTTATGAAGTCAGGCGCCTATGCACCGTCGCAGCACATCGATATTTTGGTAGCGATTATGGCTGAAGCACACATATTCCATGCGTCAAACCAACCAAAGCTCGTCTGTTCTTAGAACCAGATCAGGTGAATGCATCCGGCATCGAGGCTTTCTTGTCTGCCACATAAGCCCGCAACTTTGCTTCGACCTCTGGGTCAAGCATCGGCTGCTGGTAGGTATCAAGCATTGTCTTCACACGCGCAGTGGCAAGGGCTTGCGTATCGCGCGCACCCTCTTCGTCCCACGTTTCAAACGGCTTGTAGTCAAACAAGTCTGACCGCCAGAACGCCTGCTTGAAGTTGGCCTGTGTGTGTTCACAGCCAAGGAAGTGCCCACCGGGCCCAACTTCTGCAATAGCACCCATAGCTTGGCCATTTTCTGACAGGTCAACGCCACGCGCAAAGTGATGCAACGTGCCAAGTTGATCCGCGTCCATGACGAACTTTTCAAAGGACGCAACAAGACCACCTTCAAGCCAGCCACATGAATGGAGCATAAAGTTCACACCCGACAGCAAACCCATTTGCAGACTATTTGCGGTTTCATAGGCCGCCTGTGCGTCAGGTAATTTTGATCCACAGAATGACCCAGCAGATCTATATGGCAGGCCCAAACGCCGTGCCAACTGCCCTGCCCCGTATGTGATGTGTGAGGCCTCAGGTGTACCAAACGTCGGCGCGCCTGAGTTCATATCGATAGAAGCGACAAAAGTACCCATAATCACTGGTGATCCGGGCCTAATTATTTGGCTGTATGCGACGCCAGCTAGAACTTCGGCCAACACTTGGGTCAACGTTCCCGCAATGGACACAGGCGCCATTGCGCCTCCCACAATAAACGGGCTGACAATACTAGCTTGGTTGTTCTTAGCGAATACCTCCAATGCGCCCATCATGATGCTATCGAACGTCAACGGAGAGTTGATGTTGATCAGAGAGGTCATCACAGTGTTATTCTGCACGAACTCTTTTCCAAACAGGATTTCGCACATATCAATGCTATCTTGGGCACGAGACGGTTCTGTCACCGATCCCATGAACGGTTTGTCACTGTAGACCATGTGGGTCAGCAACATATCGAGGTGACGTTTGTTCACGGCAACGTCAGTTGGCTCACACACCGTGCCCCCAGAATGGTGCAACCACTTGGACATATACCCAAGTTTTACGAATTTTTCAAAATCTGCCATTGTCGCATATCGGCGACCACCTTCGGCATCGCGCACAAACGGCGGGCCGTAAACTGGTGCCAGAACAAGGTTCTTGCCGCCAATCTCTACATTACGTTCTGGATTGCGCGCACATTGCGTGAATTGTTTTGGCGCTGTGCTGCAAAGTTTGCGAGCAAGTCCACGCGGAATACGGACACGTTCACCTTCAACCTCAGCACCCACGGCTTTCCATCGCTCAAGCGCTACTGGATTATCAACAAAATTCACGCCAATCTCAGCCAAAACCGTTTCAGCGTTCGTTTCAATCAGATCAAGCGCCTCTTCGGTAAGAACCTCATAATTTGGTATGTTGCGTTCAATATACTTGGCAGTTTCGACGCTAACAGCTGTCCGCTCTGCGCGACGGGCGGCACCACCGCCTCCGCGAGTACGGCGTGGTGGGGCTGGTGCGGTAGTGTCAGACATGAACGGCATCCTTCGAGGTCAAAGAGTTGCCCTCGTGATAGCCATACGCATGGGACGGCATTGACGTTTTTGCGCCGTATAAAGAGCAAAACCGACATTTCGGTCAGAAGACCTCAAAGTTTGCGACAAATGGCAAATGGTCAGACACTTCGTCTTTGTGTTGGTCGCGCTCCATATTGATCGTCCAGTGCATCAGGAAACACCTACAACGATCCGCGCGC
>JAPKCP010000024.1 GCA_028822885.1 Yoonia sp.
ACCCTGCACAATATTATGAAGGACCAAGTTATCCTGCTGCTGCACAGCGTATTGCTAAGGCATTTGCAGACGCCAAGATGGGCCTACAGGTCTATCTATCGGGAACCGAAGGTGTGATGGGCCAAGCCCAACATGCGGCCATGCAAGCAGGTGTGCCACATACCGCGATCCAGACGGAACACCGCGGATCTACTGCGCGTCGTATGCAATGTGTCCATTGCAAAGGTATCACTGAAGACGTCACAGTTGATCCGTTTCAATGTGCCCACTGCGGATTGCATCTGTTTGTCCGTGACCATTATTCGCGCCGACTTGCCGCCTACCAAGGGGTCAATATCGACGCCGAAGATCCGGGAAATGTACCTGAATCCAAGGGGATTTACGAATGAGCGGTGCTGAGAAAATTGCTGTGACCGTCACGGATGTTGTACCGTTGAATGACCTTGTGACGCGGTTTGAATTTAAGCGCACCGATGGTGGCTTGTTGCCAACGTTTTCTGGGGGCGCGCATACTGTCGTGGAGATGAGAGATGGTGATAAGCGGCGCATGAACCCATATTCGTTGATGTCTGATCCTATGGATCAAAGTGCCTACACGATCTCTGTGCGGCGCGATGACGAAGGACGGGGCGGGTCACTGTTCATGCACACCGGCGTCAAGGTTGGTGATCAGATGACGATCTCTAATCCAGTCAATCTGTTTGGCCTTGATTTGCGCGCGAAAAAGCAATTGTTCATTGCGGGCGGTATTGGGATCACGCCGTTCTTGGGGCAGATCAAACAGATGGAACGCTTGGGCGGGCGCTGGGAATTGCACTATACTTGCCGCTCAGAAGCGCTGGGCTCTTACGTTGATGAACTGACGACCCAACATCCAAATGAGGCCCATGTTTACTATGATGATCAAGATCAGCGGATTGATCTGATTGCGCTGCTTGATGGTCAACCGATTGGCACGCATGTCTATGTGTGCGGCCCCAAGGGCATGATCGACTGGGTGCGTAAAACGGCAACTGCCGAAGGGTGGCCACGCGAAAGCATCCACTATGAGGAATTTCTCGCGCCTAAACCGGGAAAACCATTTGAGGTAAAGCTCGCAATTTCTAACAAGGTCATTCAAGTGGGCGAACAAGAAAGCCTGCTTGAGGCGATAGAACGCGCGGGCGTTGATGCACCGTATCTGTGCCGTGGTGGTGCATGTGGGCAATGTGAAACGCGGGTGATTGATTACACTGGTAACTTCATCCATCGCGATCATTGGCTTAACGATGATGAACATAGCAACGGCGAAAAGATCATGCCTTGCGTCTCCCGATTTGAAGGCAAAACACTGGTATTGGACCGCTGATATGACATTGCAATTCAACGACGAAACATTCCGTGACGACTACTCGTTTCACAATTCTGAACGCGCCCTCAAACGGTTCCCGTTTCCGTTTCACGAAGACAGCTACATGTATTCAGTGAACATGGAACAACATCGCGGCGGTCCGGCGGATAGCATTTACGAAAAGCGGTTTGATGTAGACGAACATTATGTGTCCGAAATGCGTGACCGTGCCTTGGTGTTGGCTGATGATCCGCTGCGATGTCAGTCGCTGCCGCATATGACATTGGCGGGATGGGACCTGTTAGAGCTGATCATGGTATCCAAGTCTGAGGATTATCCTGATCTGTTCGAGCTGCACCGTGATGGTGATCAATGGCGTTGGGTCAACAAGCCACTGGGTATTGATGACACGTTTACGTTCTTGGACGAGGCCACGCTGCCTTATGGCCCGATGGAGTACATTACCCGCCAGACCCAGGGGGATTTCTGCGTGCTGGATCAGCGCGATGATAATTTGTGGATGGATGCAGGCACGATCACAACCCAAGCGGATTGGTCCTTGGACTTTGACCTTGGTATGAACTTTTTCGAATGGCACGCGCCTGTACCGCTGGCCCATGAAAAGGGTATTTTCGTACGTGCGCTCAAGTTCCTTTTGAACATCCAGCAGGGCGCGCCTGCGCGGCGGCTGAATTGGACGATGACCGTTAATCCGCTGCTGGATACAAGCCCTGAGAACTACCATAAGTGGGGCATTCAGAAAACGTCACTGACGCCTGAAAACATTGGTGCAAAGCAACATTTGCGTGTTGAGTTGCAGACATTTTTCCGCCTGCCACGGTCCAACGCATTGGTGTTTCCGATCCGGTGCTATCTGTGCAGCTTTCAAGACTTGATGACTGCGCCCAAATGGGGACGTAGGTTGCACCGTGTGATCCGCGACCTGCCAGAGGAATTGGCGACCTATAAGGGGTTTATCGACAACCGCCCGATGATGTTGGACTACCTATCCGCTTTCGATGATGGGTTGCCGACAAGCGCGGGTATTTGGCCTGACCGTGAAACAGAGCCGCCCCTGAAAGCTTAGGTTTTCTGTGGGTAGCTAATAATTGATAGGTACCGCGCGGGAAGTTCCACAAGATCATCTGGCCCGTGCGGTGCGTCTGCGTCGAAAAATAATGTGTCGCCCGGTTGCAAAAGGAAGACATTTTCGCCGTGGCGATAGTTAACCTTACCTTCCAGCATGTAGATCGTTTCGATGCCTCCGTGCTGGAAGGTCGGAAATATATCCGCCTCATGAGAGAGCGTGATCAAATAGGGTTCTACGATGACACCGCTCGCGTTTGCGCCAATATGACCCAGCAGATTGTATTGGTGGTTCGCGCGTGTGCCTTCGCGTTCAAGGGCGACACCTTCGCCCGCTTTGGTATGGACGGCCATCCGTTTCTCCTCAAAGCCGCGAAAGAACGACGTTAGGGGAACAGACAGCGCGCTTGCCAGTGTTTGCAGCGTTGTCAGAGAAGGGGAGGTGTTGCCGTTTTCAATCTTTGACAGCATCCCAATCGAAATCCCAGTGGCCACAGACAGGTCAGCGACAGTGATTTCTTGCTTGCGTCTATAGGCACGAACCTCTCGACCAATGGCGACTTCAAGTACTTTTTCGCGACTTTCGCGAACGTGGTGTGGGTTTTGTTCTAAAGAGCTTTTGGCCATAATTCGGGTCCGTGTTTTTGGATCGATACGCACTTACCGGTCTGCCAAATCAAAACAAGCATTCAAGTTAAAGAAACGAGTATCACATCACTAGTATAGCATGAAATTTTCCTGTTAGGATAATTTTATGAATTCTGATGAAAAATTGCGAATTGGGTTTCTTGTCTTTCCGGGCTTTCCGATGGCGTGCTTAACCTCAATGATTGAGCCGTTACGTGCAGCCAATGAGATTGTTGGGAAGGACGTGTTTCAATGGACGCTTATCTCTGAAGACGGCAATCGCGTTGAAGCGAGCGCAAAAGTTTGGTTTGAGCCAGACGTGGCGCTGGGCGCGGTTGAAAATATCGATCAGTTCTTTGTCTTAAGCGGGCCGTCCTCGCGATTTGAAAACCCCTCAGCGTCGGAAGGCAAACTTCGTAAGCTTGCGCGCCATGGCGTTCTTATGGGCGCGGTCAGTGGCGGGGTGTTCCCATTGGCGCGCGCAGGTCTGCTTGATGGGCATACGACATCAGTTCACTGGTGCTATGAAGCGGCTTTTGCGGCCGAGTTTCCAAGGCTGTCCGAAACACAAGATGTGATTATGATTGATCGCCAACGGGTCACGGCGTCCGGTGCGGCTGCGGCTTTTGACCTTGCATTACATCTTATCGAAAAAAGACTTGGGACTGGTGTTTCTACGGAAGTTGCCTGTTGGTTCCAGCATCCTTTGATGCGCGGTGAAGGGGTCACGCAACGCAAACCGACATTTACGGCGGAAAGCACCAGCGACATGCTTCCTGAGATTGTCAGTGAAGCGATCGAAATTTTCAGAAACCACATCGAAGACCCGATCAAGATCGCGGACGCTGCTGAAATGGTTGGGGTATCTGTGCGCCAGCTAGAGCGCATGTTTCACAAGTGTACCGGCAACACGCCATTTGGGTACTACAAGACCCTTCGGATGCATCAGGCGCGGCAACTCCTGCTTTATGGCAAGGATTCGATGATACAGGTGGCACTTTCCGTGGGATGCGCTAGTTCTTCCGCCATGGCCAAAAATTATAGGGATGTGTTCGGTATTCATCCGTCCGAAGATCGTAAGAAAGTGAACATGTTTCGTGTGCGTCAAAATACGATTGTGCCTCATGCCTAAGCTGTACTGCTGACAGCTGCTCTAATTTACGTAGTTTTGGTGCTTCAAATGTGTACCCCAAAGAAAAAAACTTGATTGAGAGGAAAATCCTGCCACAGTGAGGCTGGTCATATCTAAGCGGCACACAGAATCGCACGACTAAATCCGACGTCCCCCAAGTGGGATGTTCAAGGCGCTCCAACCGAGAGCGCGACAGATAGGGAGAAAATAATGAAAAAGATGACAACAGCGTTAACCGCAGGTGTTTTGGCGCTGGCGCCTTTGGCCGTATTGGCACAAGACAGCAGCGACCCAATCGTCATTCCAATTCACAACTGGTCCAGCCAGATCGTGATGTCCAACGTTGTGGGCCAGATCCTTGAGGGTCAGGGCGCAAATGTTGAGTACGTCACAACTGACAGCCAAGCAGTTTACGAATCTGTCCGCACTGGCGACGTGACCTTAGAAATGGAAGTTTGGGAAGGCGCATTTGGCGCATCATTCCGTGCAGCCATGGAAAAAGGCGGTATCGTTGATGTGGGCGACCACGATGCGGTGACACGTGAGGACTGGTGGTATCCAATGTGGACCAAAGATGCATGCCCAGGCCTGCCAGATTGGGAAGCTTTGAACGCTTGTGCTGCGTTGTTTACAACACCTGAAACAGGTGACAAAGGCCGCTACCTTGACGGACCTGTTGACTGGCTCAAGCACGGTCAAGAACGTGTTGCTGCATTGGGCATGGACTTTGTTGTTGTGAACGCGGGTTCTGCTGCTGCATTGTGGGCGGCAATCGGTGCTGCAGAAGCAGACAAAACACCAATCGTTGTGTTCAACTGGACACCAAACTTTGCCGAAGCCGTTTGGCCGGGTGAATTTGTTGAATTCCCAGCTTGGGAAGAAGGCTGTGACAAAGATCCAGCGGTAGGTCCGAATCCGGACGCGCTTTATGACTGCGGTAACCCTGCGACGGGCTACATGAAGAAAGCAGCATGGGATGGCATGGAAGCAAAGTGGCCAGCCGCTTATGCAACTCTTGAGGCGATCTCGTTCACTAACCCACAGATTGCTGAAATGGCAAAGCTCGTCGACATTGACGACATGGAGCCAGAAGAAGCAGCCGAAGTATGGTTGGAAGCGAATCCTGACGTTTGGGGTGCTTGGGTTAATTAAGCGCATCTGATTGTTTTGACTTTGCCCCGTCCAGCCCATGTGCGCTGGGCGGGGTCACTTAGCCTAAGGATTCCCATGTCGACTGAGCACCCCGTCATTTCGTGTAAGAATGTTTGGAAGATTTTTGGGGCAGACCCCAAAGGCTACCTTGCCAAACTATCCTCTGATATGTCGTTTGATGACATGCGCGAGGAAGGCTACATCGCAGGCGTCAAAGATGTCTCGCTTGATGTTCACAAAGGCGAGATGCTTGTGATTATGGGCTTATCGGGGTCCGGAAAATCCACGCTAGTCCGATGTTTCTCTCGATTACATGAAATTACAGGTGGCACAATTGAAGTCGACGGTCAGGACATCATGTCGCTGGCTGAAAAAGACCTCATTGATCTGCGCCGATCTAAAATGGGCATGGTGTTTCAGTCATTTGGATTGCTGCCCCACCGCTCTGTCTTGGATAACGTCGCCTTCCCGCTGGAAATGCGTGGCCAAGATAAACACACACGCCGCGAACGTGCGCTTGAGGTGATCAAGCTTGTTGGTCTTGAAGGTCGCGAAGACTATTTCCCGCGTGAATTATCAGGAGGTCAACAGCAGCGTGTCGGTATTGCGCGGTCTTTGGCAATTGAGCCTGACATTTGGTTCCTTGATGAACCGTTTTCCGCACTAGACCCACTTATTCGCAAAGAAATGCAGGACGAATTTCTGCGCCTACAGCAGCTTTTGAACAAAACAATTGTGTTCATTACCCATGACTTTGATGAGGCTCTGCGCCTTGCTGACCGTATCGCGATTATGAAGGATGGTGCGGTCGAACAATGCGACACGCCTGACCAGATCGTGCTGCATCCGGCCACGGAATATGTGCGCAAGTTTACTGAAGATATTGATAAAGCGCGCGTCGTTCATGCGGGCGTGTTGGCGAAAGCCGATCAAGTGGGTGACGGTGAGCCAGTGGATGCCCGCCTAACCGTGCATAAGATGGCCCGCATGTTGGTCAACGATAAGCGCGATATGATTCCTGTGACCCATGATGGTGCCCTTATTGGTGCAATGTCACGTGCCGATGCATTGGATATCTTGCTGGGGGCAGAGTGATGGTTGCCGTACCAAGCGTGACCACTAAACCGATGACCCGCAACCGTGCCGCCCTTATTATATTGGCGATTGCTGTGACCGTCACGCTTTTGCAGTATGCGGCCCTTTTGCCAACGTGGCTGCACCGCATCCCCGAAGCTATGATTCCGCCCTTCGCGACGTGGCTTGATGTGATCTTTAATTTTGTGAAAGAAGACCTTGGCCTTCTGAAATTCACGCGCTTCCTAACCGGCGGTTTAGAAGTTGTTCTTGATGCGTCGGGTAATGTTTTTTACGGCAAGCGGCGCTGGCCTAATCTGGGACCGATGCCATGGACCGCCGTTGCAGGTGTTGCCGCTGTTATCGGGTATTATCTAGGTGGATGGCGGTTGGCCCTGCTTGGTGGGGGCACATTCGTGTGGACCGCATTGATCGGTCAGTGGGAAATTGCGATGGAAACCATGTCGGTGTTGGCTGTTGCCGCGCCCATGGCGTTTGTTATTGGCCTGTCGCTGGGTATTGCTGCATGGAGATATGAATGGGTTGATAAGGTGATCAGGCCGGTCTTGTCGGTTCTGCAGACCTTGCCGTTCTTTACTTATCTACTGCCTGCCGTGATCTTCTTTAAGGTTGGTCCGACTGCGGGCGCTGTGGCTACAACAATCTATGCTATTCCGCCGATGATCCTCATGACCACATTGGGCCTGCAAAAAGTATCGCCCGAAGTCGTTGAGGCCGGTAAAATGTCGGGGTGTTCGAAGTTTCAAATGCTGCGCCACGTTTATATTCCATCTGCGCGTACTGAAATTTTGGTTGGTGTGAACCAAGTCATTATGCTGTGTCTTGCTATGGTCGTCTTGACTGCCTTTATTGGGATGCCCGGTCTTGGCGCAAAGCTGCTTGCGATGATGGGCAGCTTTAAACTTGGGCGGTCATTTGAGATTGGTGTGACCATTGTTTTGCTGGCCGTTACACTGGATCGTATGTCCAAAGCATGGGTCGTCAAGCAGCCGGTGCATTTTGAAAAGGGCACGTCTTGGGTCAATCGCCACAAGACCTTGGTCGTTGCGATTGCTGTATTTATTGGCTTCACGCTTCTATCGATGGTGCTGCCAATTGCTGGGACTATTGGGCGTGGTCAGGACTTTAGCCAAGGCAAAGAGCTTGATAATCTAATCAAAGGGTTCCTTGCCATCGATGTGGTTAAGGACGTGACCTACGGCATTCGCTACGTGTTAAACGTTTGGATTTTGAATCCGTTCCGCGATTTCTTACTGTCGATTCCGACCCCTGCTTTCATTATGGTAATTGTTGCCTTTGCCGTTTGGTTGGGGGGGCGTCGTGAGGGGATTATTGCGGCTATCTTCTTTGGTCTCGTGGCGATGTCGGGCTGGTGGGATCGTTCCGTCATCACGCTCTATTCCGTGCTGGCTGCCGTAGCGATTGCAATGCTGATTGGCATTCCTGTTGGGGTCATGGCATCGCGGTCTGATAAATGGTCTCGCCGTGTGCTGCTGGCTTGCGACACGGCCCAGACGTTCCCTAGCTTTATCTACCTGATCCCGGCGATCATGTTGTTTGGTATCACAGCGACTGCGGTTGTGGGATCAGTTCTGATTTTTGCGATGGTCCCGCTGACACGTTACACGATCGAAGGGTTGCGCACTGTGCCGCCTGAAATGACTGAAGCGGCTGATATGGCGGGCGCGACTCGCATGCAAAAGCTGGTGAATGTGCAACTGCCTCTGGCGCTGCCGACAATGGCCGTTGGGTTCAACCAAGCCATTATGTTTGCGTTTTTTATGGTCATCATCGCGGCCTTTATTGGCACGCAAGACTTGGGGCAGGAGCTTCAGCGCACATTGGCAGGGACCGATCTTGGTAAGAACTTTGTTCTGGGTATTTGCGTGTCATTGATGGCGCTGACCTTCGACTTGGTCATTATGAAATGGGCTGCTGATAAGAAGCGGGCGCTTGGTCTGCCTTAAGTATAGATTATCGAATTTTTGGTAAAGTTTGCCGCTGTTTAAGCAGCGGTAAGATAAGTCTTGCTTTGTGCTCGGATATTCTCAGTATATGAGACACATTCTCATTTAGTGAGGGCTGTCACCACCATGCATCTTGAACGCCTGATAAGTCTTTTGGAAATTGTCGCTGTTGTGGGGCGGCCTGTTTCGGCCGCCGAAGTTCAAAAGATTATAGGCCTGCCAAAGCCCACATGCTATCGGTTGATGCAGTCACTGCATGACGAAAAGTTACTGGATCGACCGATGGGTGATGGGAAGTTTGTCATTGGTGAGCGGATGATCCGCATTGCGCTGTTGGGCAAGTCTGATGTTGATGTCCATCGTTGTGCCGCCCTTCTTTTGCGGCGGGCCGCTAGCAGTTTCAATGAGACGGTTTTTTTAGCAAGGTTTCGCGACAGCAAAGTTGAGATTATCCACGTTGAAACACCGAATGACCCAGAGCGGGCGTTCATTCATCCGGGTCTTGGCGTGCGTCCAATGCATGCATGTTCCTGTTCCAAGGCAATTGCCGCTTTTGCAGAACCCGCGTTTCAAGACAAGATCGTGTCGGGGCGTTTGAAGCAATACACGGAGCACACAAAGGTCATGGCCGACGATCTGCGTGCAGAATTTGCAGGCATCGTGCAGCGTGGATTCGCTGTTTGTAATCAAGAGATTGACCTTGGGATTTCCAGCGTCGCTGCACCGATCTCAATTGGGAACATCGGGGCCATGTTTAGCGTCGGTGTGGTAGGTCCGATTCTTAGGTTTAGTAAGAAAAACCGTCAAGAAATTGGTCAAAAGCTGACCAGCCTATCAACAAAAATTAGTGGGGCCATTCAGCTTTGCAATGTAGCGGAGGGACATTCGTAGACCAAACGCGAAGACCCGCGAGGGTCCAAAAATAATTGACCCCAAACAGGGCGTTTATTTCAATTTGGGAGGAAAGATATGAACCTTAGACCTGATCCGACATTTCACGCTTCACCTAAGCTTGCCATGCAAGCACCGGCTGAGAACTACGCATTTACTGTGATGCTCAGCCCAGATGGGACGCAATCTGACGGTATTGCTGTTGTTGATCTCAAGCCGGGCTCTGAAACCTATGGCCAGATCGTCCATCAAGTGATTGTCCCCACTAAGGGCGACGAATTTCACCACTTTGGATGGAACGCTTGTTCGTCGTCACTGTCGCCGTTGACTGGTCATGCCTTTCTGGAACGACGCTATTTGATCGTTCCGGGTATTCGGTCATCGCGGATTTATATCATTGACGTGAAAGAGCCGTTAAAGGCGAAAATCCACAAAACGATTGAACCCGAAGAGTTGTTTGCGAAGACGGGTTATTCGCGCCCACATACGATCCATTGTGGTCCAGAAGGTATCTATGTGTCCTGCCTTGGTGGCGCTGGCGAAGATGGTACTGACGGCCCTCCCGGTATTTTCATCATGGATTGTGAGACGTTCGACATTATCGGACGCTATGAAATGGACCGCGGCAAGCAGGATAAACACTACGATTTCTGGTGGAATTTGCCGCAAGACTACATGGTCAGTTCTGAGTGGGGCCTACCGCCGCAGTTTGAAAATGGTGTTGTGCCCGAGGATTTACTGTCGAATAAATATGGCCATTCGATCCACTTTTGGGACCTGCGTGCGCGCAAGAATATCCAGACGATGGACTTTGGCGAAAATTACCAGATGGCCTTGGAAATTCGCCCCGCCCATGACCCGACCAAATCCTATGGCTTCTGTGGTGTTGTCGTAGATACCACAAATTTGCAGGGCGCGATCTTTACATGGTGGCGCGGTGATGACGGTGTTTGGCAGTCTAAAAAGGTCATCACGATTGACCCGCGGCCCGAAGACCCGGCAAATCTACCGCCACTGTTGCAAGGGTTTGGCGCGGTCCCGCCGCTGGTCACTGACATCGACCTCAGCCTTGATGACAAATACCTTTATGTTGCGTGTTGGGGCTTGGGCGAGATGCATCAATACGATGTCACCGATCCAATGAACCCTGTGCTTGCAGGTAAGGTCGAACTGGGTGGAATTGCGAAAGGCGAAAAGCACCCTAACGGTAAGGACTTTGCTTATGGGCCGCAAATGGTTGAGGTCAGCCGCGATGGTAAGCGCGTCTACTGGACCAATTCGCTGTATTCGACGTGGGATGATCAGTTCTATCCTGACAACGAAGGTGGCCAGATGGTCATGGCGCATGTTGGTGAAAATGGGGGTCTGACGCTTGACCCAGATTTCTACATCGACTTCCCTAAGGGCTTGCGTGCGCACCAGATCCGGCTCGAAGGTGGAGACTGTTCGACCGACAGTTTCTGCTATCCGTCCGTCTAGCGTATGGCTGACGTAACATCCGTGACGGCCCTTTGGTGGGCCGTCATTTTTTCTGGTCTTTACCACGGCATTAATCCCGGCATGGGTTGGCCGCTTGCCGTGTCCGCAGCCCTGATGGAACGTAACCGAAAGGCGCTACCACGCGCGTTGGCCATGCTTGCCGCTGGGCATTTTGTGGCAATAATCGCGATTCTTTTGCCGTTTTCCCTGATGATTTTTCTCGTGCAGTGGGAAACCCAAATCAGAATTGGGGCGGGTGTTCTTGTCATTGCGATGGGGATTTACCTGCTGATTAACCGACGGCACCCTAAATTTTTGGCGCGTGTGCATCCGGCGCGTCTCGTGCTGTGGTCATTTTTGGCGGCTATGGCGCACGGCGCGGGCCTGATGCTTGTTCCCATATTTTTAGGTATTTGCGCGATTGGCGCAGATGAAATTGGACATCTCGCAGCGCAAACTCTGATGGGCAACAACATCGTAATGGCGCTTTCGGTTGCTGCTGTTCATACGTTGAGTATGACGGCTGCGGGCGGAATGATTGCTGTCATTATCTATTTTTGGTTGGGTTTGAAGTTTCTATCGCGGACGTGGTTTAATCTTGATCTTGTCTGGGCGATTAGCCTCGTTCTTGTTGGGTTGTTTGGCATCTATTCCGCATATTTTGGTCATTAATGGATTAACCCGATGGGGCACATCATATGATGACTACCCATGTAGATGACTAATTTTTAGTGGGTGTGGTCGCTGTAATCGCTGTGCGACCTTGGATTTTTAGCGGTGTCTTGCGCGTTGGGAGTAAGGCGTGGCGCGCTTCGAGTACCGTGATATGATCTGCCCGTAGCTTGCGTGGCATAAAGCATTGTAGACGACTGTATACAATTGAGGTAAGCCGCCACCAGCATCCACAGATTGAAGCGAGAAATGCCCATGGCCGATATTATTTACACCCAAGTCGATGAAGCACCGCAACTTGCGTCGGCCTCCCTTTTGCCAATCATCCAGAAGTTCCTTGGTGAGGCGGGGTTGAGCGTTGAAACCCGCGACATCTCACTTGCTGGACGGATCATCGCATCCTTTGCAGCCGATCTGCCCGCTGATCAGGCCCAGTCTGACGCGCTTGCTGAATTGGGTGAGTTGGTGAAAACGCCAGCTGCGAATGTGATCAAGTTGCCCAATATTTCAGCTTCTGTGCCGCAATTGGTGGCTGCTGTGAAAGAACTGCAAAGCCAAGGTTTCGCGTTGCCAGATTATCCTGAGGATCCGCAGACTGACGCTGAAAAGGCTGTCCGTGCGAAGTATGACGCCGTTAAAGGGTCTGCTGTGAACCCGGTTCTGCGCGAAGGAAATTCGGATCGTCGCGCGCCTGCTGCTGTGAAAGCATTTGCGAAGGCAAACCCGCACCGTATGGGCAAATGGGAAAGCACCAGCAAAACACGCGTCGCCACGATGGATGCCGATGATTTCTTTTCGAACGAGCAATCGGTGACGCTGGCTGACGCTGCAACTTTGCGAATTGAATTGGATACCGGCACTGGTGTGACTGTTCTGAAAGACGGACTTGCGATGCCTGCTGGGACCATCGTTGATGCGACATTCATGTCCGCCAAGGCGCTCAAGGCGTTCTTTGATAAGACAATCGCTGATGTCGCCGGTGAAGGCACTTTGTATTCGCTGCACATGAAAGCCACGATGATGAAGGTCTCTGACCCGATCATTTTCGGCCATTGCGTGCGCCAATATCTTGCCCCTGTGTTCGCAAAACATGGTGCGGCGTTCGATGCGGCAGGGGTTAGCCCGAATGCAGGGCTTGGCGATATGCTGGCCAAGATTGCTGAGATGGATGATGGCGCTGCGATCACTGCTGAGATTGAGACGACATTGGCCGGACAACCACCGCTTTATATGGTGAATTCCGACAAAGGTATCACGAACCTGCATGTCCCGTCCGACGTGATTATCGACGCATCTATGCCGTCTGTCATCCGTGCGGGTGGCAAAGGTTGGGGTCCAAAAGGGGAAGAGGCGGACACGACTTGCGTGATCCCTGATAGTTCCTACGCTGGCGTTTATGCCGAAACGATTGACTACTTCAAAGAGACTGGCGCACTTGATCCGGCCACGGCTGGCACGGTCCAGAACGTTGGCTTGATGGCCCAAAAGGCTGAGGAATACGGATCGCACCCGACGACGTTTGAACTGTCTGAAGGTGGCACCATGCGTGTCATGAACGGCGATACAGTCGTGATGAGCCATGTAGTTGAGGCTGGTGATATTTGGCGCATGGCGTCTGCCCGCAAAGCCCCGATTGAAAACTGGATTGAACTTGCGATTGAACGTCAGGCCGCTGAAAACTGCCGTGCGATTTTCTGGCTGGATGCGACCCGTGCGCATGACGCTGAATTGCTCAAGTACGTTTTACCGGCTTTGGAAGCCAAAGGTGTCGCGGATAAGTTTGAGGTCATGGCCCCAACGCCCGCAACCCGCGCATCGTTTGAGGAAATTCGCGAGGGTAAAACGACCATTGCGATCACTGGTAACGTGTTGCGCGACTACCTGACTGATCTGTACCCAATTCTTGAGGTAGGCACGTCGGCTAAGATGCTGTCAGTTGTTAAATTGATGCAAGGCGGCGGTCTGTTTGAGACTGGTGCTGGTGGCTCTGCGCCAAAACACGTGCAGCAGTTGGTGGAAGAAAACCATCTGCGCTGGGACAGCCTTGGTGAGTTCTGCGCACTCGGTGAAAGCCTGCGTTTTGCGGGCACTGCAAAGTCCCGTTTGATGGGGTTAGCCAGTGATTTGGCGACTGAAAAGCTGTTGTCGATGGGCAAAAGCCCGGGCCGCAAAGTTGGTCAAGACGACAACCGCAGCTCGCATTTCCATTTTGCACTGTACTGGGCCGAAGCCTTAGCCGCTCAGTCTGAGGATGCAGCCCTTGCTGCGGCGTTTGCGCCTTTGGCGGCGGCGTTGGCAGAACAGGCTGATGTGATCTTGCAGGAACTGAAGGTCGGTGCTGGCCAGCCGGTTGATCTGGGCGGATATTTCCACACGGACCCAGCTAAAACAGCTGCTGTGATGCGGCCATCAGCGACGTTCAACGCACTGATTGGTTAACTGCTTGACCAAATAACGATGTCCCCGGTGTGGCAATACGCCGGGGACATCCACGCAAACCAACCGCTAGCAGTCTTTTTGCGTTTATGGTTTGATGCAGTATGTCATCTGATTTCCCCCATCACTTTCCATTACGTACGACTCGCGTCCACGAGGTTTACGGCCCCGGCGCGTTCATGTTTGCCTTTGCCTTAGCCGGTCAAAGACAGGGATCCGTTTTGTGGGCTAGGGAAGGTTGGCAAGCCGATCAGATGAACCCTGCTGGGTTTTCCCCCTTTCTTGATCCGTCCAACCTGTTGATTGCAATGGGTAAGGACCAGCTCGAGGTGTTAGCGACTGCAGAGGAAGCCTTGCGATCTGGCGCTGTTACATCCGTAATTATTGAGCTGACAAAACCGGTTGGGTTGACCGAAGGGCGGCGTTTGCAGCTGGCTGCAAAACAGGGTGGATCGACTGGTTTGTGCATCTTACCTGACGGCATGGGCAGTAACGCGGCGGAAACCCGGTGGCATTGCGCACCTCTTTTTGATCCTGACGACTCGACTCTTCAGCGGTGGAAACTTATTAAGAACAAATCAGGAACATTAAAGGCATGGGATGTACGCTGGCATGGCGAGACGCGTCGTATCATTGTGGTTTCCGAGGCTGGCGAGTGACCGGTTTCTCAGGGTGCGGCCCGTTGATGCTCCATTTGCGCTGACCCACAGGCAAAGTAACACACAAAGGTTATATTGTCTGAACGCAGCGGCAGTGGGGCAGGGACTTAGTCGTGGTATGGGATATTCGGATGCCCGTGCGTTTTGTCCAGAACTGCAAAGCCATCCTGCGGACCCCACTGGCGATCAAAAGTTCCAGCATACCTTGGCAAGATGGGCCAAGCGGTATTGCCCATGGGTTGGCTGCGAAGGAGATGATGGGTTGGTGCTGGACGTCACTGGGTCGACCCATTTGTTTGGCGGTGAACAGGCCCTTTTGCACGATATAGACATGCGGTTGACCCGTGCAGGGCTGCATGTGCGCAGTGGGATGGCGGATACGCGCGGGGCTGCTTGGGCGCTTGCGCGGTATGGGTCTGGCATCGCGGGGCTGGGGCAATCACTGGACACGATTGGGCCATTACCAGTGGCCGCGTTGCGTCTGACTGAAAAGGCAAGCGTGGCGCTGCAACGCCTTGGGGTGCGCACGATTGCAGACCTACAGGTTTTACCGCGTGCCACTGTCACCCGCAGGTTTGGGCCAGAGGTGCTGTTGCGTCTTGATCAAGCGTTGGGGGAGCAGGCGGAAGATATCTCACCTTTGCCGGAACCACCGCGTTATCAAGTGCAGCTTAGTTTGCCAGACCCGATTGGCCTTGCGTCGGATGTTCTGGCCGGAACCGCACGCTTGCTGGATCAGTTGTGCGATCGCCTGAAACAGCAGGATATGGGCGTACGGGTGTTGGCGTTGATATTGCGTCGTGTGGACAAGGCTAGTCAAACGGTAGAACTGCGGCTGGCTAGTGCAATGCGTGATCCACAGCGTATCCTGCCCCTGTTTGAGCGTGGGATCGGTGAGATTGATGCGGGTTTTGGTATTGACCAACTCCGGCTTGTGGCCACGCTGGTTGAGCCACTGGCCGTGCAACAATTGTCTCATACCAAGGGTGGGACGAACGATCATCTTGATGATCTGGTCACTCGCATAGGGAACCGGATTGGCTTGGAAAACGTGCAGCGGTTTTTGCCCGCTGATAGCCATATCCCAGAGCGGAGTTATATCATTGCACCCGCCGCATATTCTGACCCTGTGGCTTCTTGGGTTGTTTTGCGCGAACGCCCCTTGCGGCTTTTTCCACCAGAACCAATCACGGGGGCCGGGTCTGCGCCGCCATCCTATTTACGCTGGCGGCGCATGGCGCTGACGACACAGCGCGCCACGGGACCAGAACGGATTGCGCCGGAATGGTGGTTGTCAGACGAAAACTGGCGCTCTGGTATCCGTGATTATTGGAAGGTTGAAACTAAGCAAGGACGGCGGTTGTGGCTGTTTCACACACCGCAAAACCCGGGATGGTTTGTGCAGGGGGAATTTGCATGACCGCCCTTTTACGCTCCAATGATCCTAATTATGCGGAACTATGTGTCACCACAAATTTCACATTCCTGACAGGGGCATCGCACCCAGAGGAATTGGTGACACGGGCTGCCGAATTGGGTCTCAAGGCCATTGCTATAACAGATCGTAATTCGCTGGCAGGCGTTGTGCGTGCCTATGCGGCGCTGAAAGAGCTGAAGCGCGAGGCAACAGAGGCCATCAAAATCCGATCAGAGCGGCAAATGGATAGCACAACCCGCCAAGATATGGGGCTGCACCATCCGATTGAGCGGCCAACGCCGTTGGCGCTGCCAAAACTGATTGTCGGCTGCCGTTTGGTTCTGACCGATAGCCCCGTTGACTGGATCGCCTTGCCCAGTAATCGCGCAGGATATGCCGGGCTGACGAAGCTGTTGACTGTTGGCAAACGGCGGGCAGAAAAAGGGGCGTGTCATCTGACGCAGGCTGACCTGCACGAGCGCTGCAAAGACATCATTCTGATTGCTTTACCAAAAGGCAACTTACGGGCTGCAACCCGCGATATTCAGACAATGCAACGCTGCTTTCCGGGCTCTGTTTTTGTAGGCGCTGCCCCGCGCTATGACGGCAGTGATCAGGCCTATTTTGATGCCTGCGCCTATCTTGCCCAAATCACAGCCGCGCCGATGGTCGCCGTTGGGAATGTGTTGATGCACCGCGCAAACCGTCGCCAGTTGGCCGATGTGCTGACCTGCATGCGCGATCATATCACCATCGACGAGATCGGCACCCGTGCCTTGGCCAATGCGGAACGACGCTTGAAAGGCCACACCGATATGGCGCGCTTGTTTCGAAAACATCCCGCTGCGATCCGCCGTACGCTTGAGATCGCGGATCGGTGCAGTTTTTGCCTAAGCGAGCTGTCTTATGAATACCCTGATGAAATTTCTGAGACGGAATCCCCCCTAGAGCGTCTGACGAGGTTGGCCCATGAAGGCCTCAAGCGGCGCTATCCGGATGGGCCGACGGACAAAGCGTTGGCACAGATGCGCAAAGAACTGATCTTGGTCGAAAAACTGGAATTCCCAGCATATTTTCTAACCGTCCACGACATTGTGCAATTTGCCAAGTCACAAGGGATTTTGTGCCAAGGACGTGGGTCTGCTGCCAATTCTATCCTGTGTTATCTGCTGGGTATCACCGATGTCAGCCCTGAGACGATCACTATGGTTGTTGAACGTTTTGTATCTGAATATCGCGGTGAGCCGCCTGATATTGACGTCGATTTTGAACATGAACGCCGCGAAGAGGTGATCCAGCATATCTACGCAAAATATGGCCGTCACCGCGCTGGACTTTGTGCGACGGTGATCCACTTTCGCTCGCGGGCCGCAATCCGTGAGGTGGGCAAGGTGATGGGCCTTAGTCAGGATGTGACGGCCAGCCTGTCGGGGCAAATTTGGGGCATGTCGGAGGGTGGTGCCGATCTTGATCGCATTCGCGAAGTTGGGCTTGATCCCACAGACCGCAGGCTGTCCCAAACGATCCGCCTGATTGAAGAGAT
>JAPKCP010000253.1 GCA_028822885.1 Yoonia sp.
AGCCCAGTATATCCGGCCCCGATAATGCACACGTCGGCTTTTTGTTCGCCGCGCAGCGCTGGGCGCAAAGGTGGGGCATCCACGGTCGCAGTATACCACGATGCCGGGAATTCGCCCTGTTTGTCATTACGGGTAAGCGCGCTCATCTTAGACGTTTAGCAGCAGGTGTTCACGCTCCCATGGGCTAATCACTTGCAGGAATTCGTTGTATTCTGCCCGCTTCACGATGGAATATACGCGCGCAAAATCAGGCCCCAAAATTTCATGAATATCCGTAGCTTCGTCAAACAGATCAAGCGCTGCGTACAAACCTTGCGGGATGTCATCGTCACCTTTGTAGGCGTCCCCAGCAAAGCGTTTGCCGGGTTCAATCTTGTTCATCATGCCCAAATACCCACAGGCAAGCGAGGCGGCGATGCAAAGATACGGGTTGCAATCCATACCGGCGAGACGGTTTTCAACACGCCGTGCGGCGGGCGAAGACAGCGGCACACGGATGCCTGTCGTGCGGTTATCACGGCCCCATTCAAGGTTAATCGGGGCGGCATGGTCGCGGACATAGCGGCGGTAAGAGTTCACATAAGGGGCCATGACGGCGATCACGTCAGGCAGTCTGCTTTGCAAGCCACCGATGAAATGCATGAACGCAGGTGTTTCTGAATCGTCGTCGGCCGTGAAGATGTTTTTGCCGTCTTTATCAAGGATAGAATGGTGAATATGCATGGCACTGCCCGGCTCGCCCTCAATCGGTTTGGCCATAAAGGTCGCAAAACAATCATGCTTTAACGCGGCCTCGCGGATCAGCCGTTTGAAATAGAACACCTCATCAGCGAGTCTTACAGGATCGCCGTGCAAGAGATTGATTTCAAGCTGACCAGCACCGCCTTCTTGGGTGATGCCATCAATTTCAAACCCTTGGATTTCCGCGTATTCATAGATGTCGTCGATCACTGGGCCAAAGTCGTCAACGGCGCTCATCGAATAGGCCTGACGACCAGCAACAGGACGACCCGTGCGACCAATCATTGGTTCGATCTTCTTGGCGGGATCGGTGTTGCGCGCGACTAGGAAAAACTCCATCTCTGGGGCGATCACGGGCGTCCAGCCTTGTTCCGCGTATTTCGCAACGACGTGTTTCAGAACGTTGCGCGGCGAAAACCCGATAGGATCGCCGTTCGTGCGATAGGCGTCATGGATAATCTGCAATGTGCCGTCCGTTGTCCACGGGGCAGCGGTTGCCGTGCTCAGGTCTGGGCGTAAAAACATGTCTGGTTCAGTGAAGCCCGCGGCGCCTGCGGCCTCGCCCCAATCGCCAGTGATCGTTTGGAAAAAGATCGATTCGGGCAGATGGAAAAACTCCTGCTTTTCCCATTTCGCAGCTGGCACGGCTTTCCCGCGGGCAATGCCGGGCAGGTCGCCGATCACGCATTCGACTTCATCAAGGCGGTTGTTCGAAAGGTAAGTTTGGGCGGCTTTGGGCAGCTTATTGATCCAGCTCATGCGCGTGACCTTTCTTTGAAGAACGCACCAATTTGTTGGGCAAGGCGCAGATTGTCGACCGGGGCGTTGATATTAGCACGCGCGGCATCCAGCAGCGTATCAGGAACAACACCGGGGCCGCGATATTTTGCAAGACCGTCAATAAAGTCGCCATTAAATTCGGGATGGGCCTGCACCGTGAACGCCTTTTGGCCGTAAACAAGCGCTGCATTTTCGCAAAAATCGTTGCTGGCGCAAACAGTTGCATCTTTGGGCGGGACCGTGACCTGATCTTGATGCCATGCGTTCAGATGCACAACCTCGCCCTGCCAGTCGTAGGTTTGACGCCCCACAGCCCAGCCGTCTTTGAATTTTTCGACTTTACCGCCAAGCGCTTGGGCGATGATCTGGTGGCCAAAACATATACCGACCAGCGGGATATCAGCGGCGTAAATTTCGCGCACGAGATCCTCAAGCGGGGCAATAAACGCTAAGTCTTCGTAGGCCCCATGTTTTGAACCAGTGATCAACCAGCCGTCGCAGTCCGTAGCGCTGCTTGGAAACTGCATGTCTACGACGCTG
Organism: Yoonia sp.; assembly: GCA_028822885.1. Lineage (GTDB taxonomy): Bacteria > Pseudomonadota > Alphaproteobacteria > Rhodobacterales > Rhodobacteraceae > Yoonia. Next base: position 2,062 of record JAPKCP010000253.1, read on the forward strand.
AAGGCCACGAAGGTAAAATCTTGGCCATCAAGGAACTTGACGAACAAGTCCGCATAATTGCCCGCCTCGCCTAAGATTTCCTTGGGCGAATGTCCCGATTGCAGAATACCGATTTTCATGTGTTGCCTGTGGGTTATGTTGTTGTTTCACCGTAGCTAACCATATGTCTTCCGGCAAGTGGTGTGGGGCAGTCTGCAAGCATGGCAAAGGGAGTTTTGCACCCCTTTGCCAAGCTTGCAGGATATTTACGGTCCGATGGTGCTAGACTGTATCGAGGTAAAGATTGACCTGTTCTTCCGGGGTTAATTTCTGAAAGTTTTGAAGTTCCTGCCGCTTGGTCAGCACAAAGTTATCCACGAGCATGGGATCAAAGATACGCCGTGCAATCGGGCTCGCGTCAAAGGCCTCAATCGCCTCGATCCAAGTCGTGGGAATCTGCGGCAGGTCTTGGTCGTAAGCGTTGCCTGTGATCGGTGGACCGGGCTTGAGGTTGTCTTCGATGCCGATCAGCGCAGAGCCAAGAACCGCTGCGAGGAACAGATATGGGTTCACATCGCCGCCTGCGACACGGTGTTCAACACGGCGCGCCTTAAGGCTGCCGCCCGGCACTCGGATTGAAGCAGTTCGGTTCTCATAGGCCCAGCAAATACCCGTGGGCGCGTGGCTATTGGGAACAAGCCGTTCGTAGGAATTGCCGTGTGGTGCGAAAATTAACGCCAGATCTGGGATGCCTTGCAAGCAGCCTGCGATGGCATTTGCCAGCATTTCAGACCCTTCAAACGTGCCGTTGGCCATCAAGTTATTGCCTGCGTCGTCGATGATTGAAAAGTGGGTATGCAAGCCGTTGCCCGCGTAATCATCGTAAGGCTTTGCCATAAAGCTGGCCGCCATGCCGTGGTTTCGTGCAATTCCGCGCACGAGCATTTTGAAAAGCCATGCATCGTCTGCGGCTTTCAACGCATCTGGGACATGTTCAAGGTTGACTTCAAACTGGCCGGTGCCTGCCTCAGAGATTGCAGCCTCTGCGGGGATGTCCATGACTTCGCAGGCATCATACAGATCGTTGAAGAAGTCATCAAAAGCATCAAGCGCGCGCAAGCTGAGGATTTCTGCACCCGGGCGGCGTTTGCCTGACAAAGGGGAGCGGGGTTGTTTGATTTCACGACCGCTGTCGTCGATCAAATAGAACTCCATCTCGGTGGCAGCGACAGGTGTTAGCCCAAGCGCTTTGTAGCGGGCGACCACATTGGCCAGCGCATGGCGGGGGTCGCCCGGAAACGGTGTGCCATCCTCATTATGCATCCAAACGGGGATCAGCGCGGATGGCGACGACAACCACGGCATCGGCACGTAGCCACGTTCGGTTGGTAAAAGTAGGCCGTCTGGATCACCCGTTTCAAACACCATCGGGCTTGCGTCAATGTCTTCACCCCAGATGTCGAGGTTCAGCACAGACAGGGGAAAACGCGTGCCTTCGGTTTCCAGCTTTTCAGCGAAACGACGGGGGACACGTTTCCCACGGGCCTGCCCATTCAGATCAGCCGCACCGCAGCGGACATTACGTACTTCGGGGTGGTCGTGCAGCCAGCTCATGTGTGTGGTCCGATTCCTTTGGCCCCCGGTGGGTGTTGGGAAGGCCTGTTCGGACGTAAGATTGACCGGATTAAGCGTGATTGACTAGGGGTAAAGTCCTGCGATTGCGCCATTTTAGCAGACCGAGGGCTGCCAACGCAGACAGAATTAACGTAAACCCAGCTGGCAGTGGAACGGGGGATGCCTTTATGAGCTCCCCGTCGAGCGAGACCTCTAAGCCAGAGTTGCCGTAGTTTTCATAGAACAATAATTCAAACGTCGCGCGCCCCTCGCCGGGGTTGCTATTATTGGTTGTTGTGTTGAAGGCGCGCGGGCGGTTTTGCTGCGAAATAAGGGTGCCGTTGACTGTCAGGCGATATCCATCGTCAGAGCCGGTGATGAATTGCTGGTTTCCGGCCAGTAAGTCGACAAACCCTGTGAACCTGAAAACTGAGGTCTGGATGGTGGCAAGTCCGTTGCCGACGATGCTCCCCGCGTCCACACCCAAAAAGTTGGCCAGTGTGGTGCTGCTGCGCGTCGTGTTTGTTGCCCCGTTTGGGTAGTCGATTGCGGTGGACTGAAACGTCGCTGTGGGGCTTGAGGACGCAATGAAGTTCAACGCCTGGTTGATGTTACTGAATCCCCTGTTGTTTTTCCAAAACTCACCCGTAAAGGTCGCAGCTTGACCGGTCGCAGGGGTAAGGGCCACCACAACAGCAAGAATGCGCATAATGACAGAGGCGCGGAAAAAACAACGAAATACATTCATGAGGCACTGATGCGTGCTCAAAAAAGCAGGAACATGACCGGTTCATGACCGTTTTGCGGCGTTAGCGAATGATCTGCGGACGGATTTTGATCTTCATCCGACGTTCTGACGGCAGGTGCCGGTTCAGCCGCATATTGATCGCCCCAAACAGGCCAATCACACACAGTGTCACGAGGATAAAGTAACCCGCCAAAATCGGATACGGCACAAACGGGTTGAACGTTTTGTCAGCGAAATAATTCGCATAATATAGCGCGTCGCCCTTTTGTTGGAATGCAGGGAAACCCGCAAGAAACACAAGCGTTGTGGCGTGGAACA
>JAPKCP010000254.1 GCA_028822885.1 Yoonia sp.
GGCATCCTTATTCAGGCATATTCCTGCAAACGTGCGACGTATCGGGCCATCGTATCCACCTCGAGGTTAACCGGATCACCAACCGCAACATCGCCCCAAGTCGTCGCAACCTTTGTGTGCGGTATAAAGTTCACACCAAACACAGACCCATCAACTTCGTTCACCGTCAATGATGCGCCATTCAGCGTGATTGATCCTTTCGGGGCAATAAACCGAGCCAAGTCATCTGGGGCACGAAACCGAACGCGCGTGCTGTCCCCTTCATCATGTAGTTCGATGACCTCGGCGACGCCGTCGACATGACCTGACACGATATGACCGCCCAACTCGTCCCCAACTTTCAATGCCCTCTCTAGGTTCAAACGCCGACCAGACGTCCAATGGTTGCGGCCAATGTTCGTCGCCCCGACACTTTCGGCTGAAATCTCTACATCAAACCAATTCTGCGGATCGGACCCAAGGGCAATAACCGTCAAACAAACACCGTCACAGGCAATGGATGCGCCAATATCAATGCCACCAACGTCATACTCTGTGCCAATGCGCGCGCGCAGGTCACCGCGTTGCTCAACTTCTAAGACATGGCCGATATCTGTAATGATGCCTGTAAACATGGGGCGTCCTTCTGATTTTATCTATCAAGACCTAGCGCCACAGAACAAAACAGACAAGCGACAGCCTTCTTGACACCTGCGTCATATTTTCGCCAGAGAGTCGTTATATACCAAACCTGTAACCAATAAATGTTAGTAAGTATCCTGTGACTGATCCAACCAAACGCCACTTTTTGTTTCTTCAAGGACCGCATGGCCCCTTCTTTCATCGGTTGGGGACGATGTTGCGTGCGGCGGGCTGTCAGGTATCGCGAGTCGGCTTTAACGCAGGCGATCGTGCGTTTTGGTTCGGAAAACCCGGCTATATCCCATTTCGCGGCAAGGCTGATGACTGGGCACCCACATTTACTGACGTTCTGACCACCCGCCGAATCACAGATATTGTGCTTTACGGCGACACCCGCCCGATCCATGCGCAAGCTGTTGAAATCGCAAAATCTCAGGGCCTCAATGTCCATGTCTTTGAAGAAGGGTACATGCGCCCCTATTGGGTCACGTACGAGCGTGGCGGCACTAACGGCCATTCGCGTTTGATGACAATGACCATCCCTGAAATGCGAGAGGCCCTTGCGCTATCGGATCTTGAGGTCCCGACCCCACCAGCCCATTGGGGCGACATGCGCCAACACCTGTTTTACGGTGCCCTTTACCATTGGTTCGTGATGTTTCGAAATAAGGACTACCGCAATTTTGCTCGCCACCGTGAACTGCCCGTCGCGCTAGAGGCTTATCTTTACACCAAACGCCTTTTGCTCATGCCGCTTATCTCCATTGATCGGAAGATCGCATCAACGCGGATCAGGCATGGCGGATTTCCATATCACCTTGTGCTGATGCAGCTTGAGCATGACGCGAGCTTTCAAAACCATTCTCCGTTTACCCGCATGAGCGAATTCATCGACGTTGTAATGGCTGGTTTCGCGAACGGCGCGCCCCGGCACCATCATTTGGTCTTCAAAGCACATCCACTGGAAAATGATCGCTCTCCAATCCGCACGCTCATCCGTGACGCGGCCAAAAAGCATGGCGTGAAAGCGCGGGTCCATTATGTGCGCGGTGGCAAACTCGCGCGTCTTCTGGATCAAGCGCGCACAGCCGTGACCGTAAATTCAACAGCTGGCCAACAGGTCCTTTGGCGTGGCATCCCGCTGAAAGTCTTTGGGCAAGCAGTTTATTCCAAAAAACAGTTTGTCTCAGAACAACCCTTGGCTGAATTTTTCGCAAGCCCCACAAGGCCCAACAGCAAAGCCTACAAAGACTATCGACGTTTCCTGCTTGAAACATCTCAAATTCCGGGCGGATTTTATTCCGCGCGTGGACGTCGGCAATTGATGCGACAAGTCGTTGATATGATGCTCGCAAGTGAAGACCCCTATGATGCGCTCAAAGCGGGTAAAAATCCGCCGCGCCAGCCCTTGCGGATCGTGAAGTAACCACCACAATACCTTGTGGCTGCATGGCTTTCGCGGCGGAAAAGCCACAGTTCCACCAGACATAACGACCTCTCTTAGGCCGCTATCTGGTTTTTCACTCCGCTTTCCCCTAGCGTTATCCCAAATATAACGGTCCTGCGCCAAAAGTAGGACCACGGGGCAGAATATTAGGTCGAGGAGACCAAGCAGTGAAAACCATTACATTGCGACTGGCGAAGGGCGCGGCAATCTTTGTGACCCTTGGTTTTGCAACCGCTTGCGGCTTGCCAAGCTCCGGTCCGAACAAAGCACAAATCTTCTCTGGTTCTGTTCTGGAACAAGGCGACGCCTTTATCCTGACTGTAGATGACCGCGTAAACACGATTGCATCCGTCATGCCGGCCCTTGGGTTTGCTGCCAGTTTCCGTAACGCCGCAACGCTTGGATCTGATATGATCAGCCCCGGTGACGTGCTTGGCCTGACGATCTGGGAAAATGTGGACGACGGCTTGTTGGTTCCGACAGGGCAAAACGCAACCGTCCTTGAAGAAGTTCAAGTCGACGGTTCCGGCTTTATTTTTGTCCCCTACGCAGGCCGCATCAAAGCATCTGGCAACACGCCAGAAACCGTGCGCCGCATCATCAGCGAAAAACTGTCCGACCAAACGCCAGACCCACAAGTCCAAGTCCGCCGCCTTGCAGGTGACGGCGCAACAGTCGCGATTGCAGGATCAATCAACGCACAAGGCGTCTACCCTATTGAACGCCCCACACGCACATTAGCCGCCATGCTTGCAAACGCAGGTGGCGTCAGCATCCGGCCTGAGATTGCGCAAGTCACAGTCGTTCGTGGCAACCAATCCGGGTCAATCTGGTTCGAAGACCTGTATGATAACCCCGGCCACGACATTGCTTTGCGCGCTGGTGACCGGATTTTTGTTGAAGAAGACAGCCGCAGCTTCACAGCCCTTGGTGCAACAGGTTCACAAAACCAAGTCCAGTTTCAAAGCCAAGCAATCTCCGCGATTGAAGCTATTGCGCAAGTTGGCGGTCTTTCCACGACCCTTGCCGACCCAACTGGTGTGTTCATTTTCCGCAATGAGCCGCAGGAAATTGCCAATCAGCTGACTGGTCGCAACGATCTTGTTGGCACGCAGCGTTTTGTCTATGTACTTGATCTGACACAGCCAAATGGCGTCTTCATGGCCCGCGACTTTGCGATCCGCGACGAAGATACTGTCTACGTGACCGAAGCCCCGTTCAGCCAGTTCAACAAAACGATTGCGGCGCTGACCGGCTCACTTTCCGCCGTAAACGAGCTGGATTCAGCGACGACGTCACTGACTAGCAACTAAACATGATGTCCAAAAAGAAACATGCCGCCGCAGAGGATACACCTTTGCGGCGGCTTTACGTTTATAACGGTGGGTTCCTGACCCAGAAACGTATCCGACGTATTATGACGCTTTCGGGCTACGATATCACCCTTGGCAAACCAAGCGACGGTGATCTTATCGGCGTTTGGGGCAATAGTCCGACCGCCCACCGGGGCGAAGCGGTTGCAGCCCGAACAGCCACCGACCTTATTCGGGTTGAGGACGCATTCCTGCGCTCCGTGCTGACAGGACGTGACGGTGACGCCCCCCTCGGCTTGCACATCGACGCAAATGGCGTGCATTTTGACCCTGCAACCAAATCTGACCTCGAAATCCTGTTGACCGAACACCCGCTTGACGACACGGCACTCTTGAACCGCGCCAAATCCGCAATCCAGCGCCTTCAAAACCTGCATTTATCGAAATATAACGCCTTCGATCCAGCCACCCCAGCCCCAGACGCGGGCTACGTGGTGGTTATCGACCAGACCAAAGGTGACGCCTCTGTTAAAGCCAGTAACGGCGACCTGAACACCTTCCGCGAAATGTTGTATTACGCGCAAGAAGAGCACCCAAATGCCCGCATCATCGTCAAAACCCACCCCGAAACGACAGCAGGCCATCGCCAAGGTTACTTTTCAGAGGCCGATTGCACGGGGCGCGTCACGCTTAACGACACGCCACTATCGCCCTACGCTCTGTTTGAGGGGGCGATTGCCGTCTACACTGTGTCTTCACAAATGGGGTTTGAAGCGATCCTGATGGGCCACAAACCCGTTGTTTTTGGACAGCCGTTCTACGTCGGATGGGGCCTAACCGATGATCGACAGCCCTTAGATCGCCGCCAACGCACCCTCACCAAAGCACAGCTTTTTGCTGCTGCAATGATCCTCTACCCAACGTGGTACGATCCTTATCGCGACCGCCTTTGCCAGCTTGAACACGTCATCGACACGCTTGAGGCACAGGCACGGGCATGGCGTGAAGACCACATGGGTTGGGTCGCATCGGGCATGCGCCTGTGGAAACGCAAACCCCTGCAAGCTGTCTTTGGACACGTCAGACCCGTTATTTTTGCTGAAGGTCCCGAAGCGGTGACCAAAGCGGCAACAGAAAACAGGCGCTGCATGTCTTGGGCCAGCAAACTTGGCGACGGCATGGAAACCGCAGTGCGTGTTGAGGACGGTTTCCTGCGCTCACACGGCCTTGGCGCTGATCTGATCGCGCCCTTATCCCTCGTGTGCGATGACCTTGGGATTTACTATGATCCAACGCAAGAAAGCCG
>JAPKCP010000255.1 GCA_028822885.1 Yoonia sp.
AATATCCACGCGTGAACGTCGACCTGACTGTCGACATTTCCTTAAACCTGCGGTCCTCACTTCTTGAACGTAAACTCGACCTCGTATTTCTCATGGGCCCAGTTTCAGAATTCACAGTTGAGAACGTAGCGTTGCCGCCATTTGATCTGCATTGGTATCGCTCAACTGCAAATCCACAAACAGACCTGAGCAAAATTCCAGTCATTTCATATTCCAGCAAAACCCGACCATATCGCGAACTGATGTCAGAGCTAACGCGCAGAGTTGGGCCGAAATTGCGCGTTTATGCATCCGCTTCTTTGTCGGCGAGTCTCAAGATGATTGCAGCAGGAATCGCTGTTGGACCCTACCCACGTGCTTTGGCCAACGATTTTTTGGAAGCAGGCCAGATTGTCGAATTTGATCCGGGGTTTCGACCGTCACCGCTTGCATTTACAGCGTCCTACTTATCAGAGCCACGCAGCTTTCTCGTTGAAAACAGTGCAGAAATTGCAGGTGAAGTGGCCAATGATTGGGATAATACGCATCCAAAGTAATTCCAAATTATCTATCACACTTGATACAAAATGATAATTTGTATGAAAGTCATAACACGTGTGATCATATCAGCACGTCACAGGGGCTGCCATTATGACACGGACATCCGTTTCACACACTGATCTCGTTAACGCGTCCGCCATTGCCGTCAGGTCAGCAATCCGTGACGGATCATATGCAGGCCACACGGCCGGTTTGGCTGCCGGGAAGCTTCAGTGCAACCTAGCTATTCTCCCGGAAAAATATGCATTGGATTTCCTACGTTTCTGTCTGCGCAATCCCAAGCCTTGCCCAATCGTCGGCGTCGGCGATAGTGGTGATCCAAGCCTGCCGACGCTGGGCCATGACATTGATATCAGGACAGATGTGTCCAAATATCGGGTCTTTCGTGATGGCACACTCAGCGAAGAAGTCACGGACATTACAGACGTTTGGACCGATGATCTTGTGACCGTCGCCTTGGGCTGTTCGTTCACCTTTGAAAACGCGCTTTTGCGCAATGACATCCCAGTACGTCACATTGAGACAGGCAAAAACGTACCCATGTTTCGTTCCAATATTGAGCTGGTTCCAGCCGGTCCTTTCCACGGTCAGATGGTCGTGACGATGCGACCCATCCCAGAAAGCCAAGTTGCCCAAGTCAAACAAATTAGCGCGCGTTTCCCTCAAGCACATGGTGCGCCAATCGCGGTGGGCGACCCAGCTCACATCGGAATAGCTGACTTATCCCAACCCGATTGGGGTGATGCGGTTGAGATCAAACCCGGCGAAGTTCCCGTCTATTGGGCCTGCGGTGTGACACCCCAAAACGTTCTTTTGGCAGCAGGTTTACCGATCTGCATCACACATTCACCGGGCCACATGTTGATCGCGGATGTGGCCGAAGACGCCGAAACAACAATCATATCAAAAATCTAACCCCAACAAGGAGTTCTAACATGAAAACGACACTTGCACTGCTCATCACCAGCACCGCACTTGCAACCCCGGTCTTTGCCGAAACCCTCTCTGTCGTTGGGAGCTGGTCCAGCTTGCCACTGCACAACCAATATGAAGCACCATTCTGGAGCACGACCCTGCCAGAAGCCTCTGGTGGAAATATCACTGTCGAACTGACGACCCACAACCAGATGAGCCTCGGCCTTGGCGATATCTACCCGCTGCTAGGCCAAGGCGTTTATGACGTCGCAATGACCGTTGCAGACTACGCCGTTGCCGACTCGCCAGAGCTGGAAGGTCTTGATGTGCCGTTGCTGGCCCTGACCGCTGATGAGGCCCGCGCAATGGTCGATGCCGCCCGTCCGATGGTATCTGATATCTACCGCGACCGTTTCAATTCCCATGTTTTGGCGATTGCACCCTACCCACCACAGGTCGTGTTCTGTAATCATGAGATTGCAAACCTCGCTGATCTGACTGGTCTCAAAGTACGCGCGTCTGGACGTATGACCGCGAAACTGCTCGAAGCCTTGGGTGCGGAAGGCGTGAACGTCTCGTTCGCAGAAGTGCCTGGCGCGTTGCAAAACGGCGTTGTCGATTGCGCCGTCACTGGTGCTGGGTCAGGCTACAGCGCTGGTTGGTGGGAAGTGTCCACACACTTGCTTCCAATCCCTCTTGGTGGCTGGGATCCAGTTGTCACTGCGATCAACTTGGACAAATGGAACAGCCTGAGCGCAGAAAACCAGACTTTGATTTCAGACCAAGTTGTCAGCGGTTTTGAAGATCCAGCATGGGCCAGCGCACAAAATGCTTTGGTCAATGACATCGCCTGCCTGACAGGCAACGGCGATTGCCCATCGGGTGAGGCACGTTCCATGACATTAGTTGAGGTGAGCGACGCAGACTTTAACCGCGCACGTGACATACTAACAAGCGAAGTGCTGCCAGAATGGGCAGACCGCGCCGGAGATGACTGGGCCACTCGTTGGAACGAAAGCGTTGGCGCAGTTGTTGGCGTAACGATCAACTAAGATCGCAATCAGGGGACGTACCGATATGGAACTCAAGATGATACATCGCTTGCGCGTGATTAACAAAGGCGTGGCGCTTTGTGTGGGCTTTGGCCTGCTGGCGTGTGCAGCCTTTGTGCTCACCGATATCATCATGCGCCAAATCGGAACGTCCCTTGGTGGCACAGAGGAAATCGCGGGCTACGCCATGGCCCTCGCGACATCGTGGGGCATGTCCTACACATTGCTTGAGTTGGGCCATGTGCGCATTGATCTTCTGCGCACACGGTTCCAAACGTTCGGAAAGGCGATGTTTGACGTCTTTTCGATGATCGTCATGTCAGGCGTCGTCATTACCATCGCGATCAAGGCTTGGCCCGTCGTGGAACGGTCCTTAGTCAACGGATCCCGCGCCAATACCCCGCTTGAGACCCCGCTGATCTGGGTACAACTGCCTTGGTTTGCAGGCTGGGTGTGGTTTGCGCTAATGTCGACGATCACAACCCTTGCAGCCCTTAGCTTGCTTTATAAGCGCCGACACGCAGACACAGAAGGTATCATCGGCGCCTTCGCTGAGCAGGAGATGCTACAATGATCGCTTATGTTTCAATCTGCCTTCTTGGCCTCCTCGCCCTCTCAATTCCTGTCGGTATCGTATTGTTTTTGCTCGGGTTTGGCATCGACGTGTTCTTTTCCAGCTTCCCGCTGACCAAGGGACTCGGCAATATGGTCTGGTCGTCCTCCAATTCTGCAACCCTCATCGCTATTCCGTTCTTTGTGCTTCTGGGCGAAATTCTTGTGCGCAGCGGTGTCGCCACTCGCACTTACGCCGCTCTTGACCGCTGGGTGTCTTGGTTGCCCGGTGGCTTGGTCCACGCCAACATCGCGACAGCCACAATGTTTTCTGCGACGTCTGGATCATCGGTTGCAACGGCGGCAACTGTCGCCACTGTGGCAATGCCGCAAGCTGAAAAACTCGGATATGATCCAAAGCTGTTCTCTGGTGCGATTGCCGCAGGCGGCACTTTGGGCATCATGATCCCACCCTCGATCAACTTGATCGTCTACGGATTTCTCACCCAATCTTCGATTCCGCAACTGTTCCTTGCCGGGCTTATCCCGGGAATAGCGCTTGCGGTTGCCTTTATGGCCGTCACCGTCGTGATTTGCGTCATCCGTCCTGACTTAGGGGGCTTACGCCGGACATTTCCATTCCCACAGATGCTAAGGGCGCTCGTAGACTTGGTCCCCATCCTGATCTTGTTCGGCCTCATAGTGGGGTCGATTTACGGTGGCTACGCGACCCCTACAGAAGCTGCAGCAGTGGGCGTCGCAGGCTCATTCCTGATCGCGCTCGCCTTTGGAGGTGTCTCGTGGTCGATGCTAACGCAAAGCCTAACTGGAACCGTTAAGATCACATCCATGATCATGCTGATCGTCATCGGCGCGTCATTCTTAAACTTCACGCTTGCCTCAGCCGGCTTAGGCCGCGAATTGACCGAATTCATGACTGGCCTTGGCCTAACGCCACTGAAAACCATCCTTGTTGTGGTGGTTCTCTACATCGTGCTTGGGTTCTTCATTGAAACATTGTCACTGATGGTTGTGACGATCCCAATCATCGTGCCGCTGGTCGTAGCACAGGGCTATGACGTGATTTGGTTCGGTATCCTAATGATCGTTCTGATCGAAATGGCATTGATAACACCGCCTGTCGGTCTGAACTTGTATGTAGTCCAAGGGGCGCGAAAATCGGGCAGCTTGAACGAGGTTATGTTGGGTGCAATCCCCTACTGCCTGACCATGTTGGCCATGGCGTTCTTGCTGATCGCTTTCCCAAGCATCGCCCTTTTCTTGCCGAACTTCCTACAATAAGCTTATCTGTTCTCCTTTGGTAGCGAGGTTTTCATGCCCTGCAAACAAGGGAAATTCGTCTGATCTAATAGTTCGGGATAGATCGTAGAGGACCTTCACAGACATTGAAGCAAAGACGCCGGCTGGGTGCCTTTGCATCCATAAATTGTGGTGCGAAAATTAAAATATCTAACCAGAAGCCGCTGTCCATGGCATCCGCAAACTGCGTGGCTTTAGCGCTGATGATCCGACCATACGACCACGCGCATCGGTCAGCACATCGCTGTCAGCAGCGTCATCAAAGGTGGCATTTTCAGCAGTTGCTAGCAAGG
>JAPKCP010000256.1 GCA_028822885.1 Yoonia sp.
CCAATCGGTCCGCATCCCGTGACCAGCACGGATTTTCCAACCAAGCCACCAGCACGGCGCGTGGCATGTAAGCAAACGGCCAGCGGTTCGGCCATTGCGGCCTCTCCTGAGGTTAAGCCGTCTGCGATTGCGCATTGGCTTGCGTCCGCATTCAGAATTTGGCGGAACGCACCTTGGATATGTGGAAACGGCATTGCAGAGCCATAAAACCGCATGTTGAGGCAATGATTTTGCGCACCTGTCAGGCAAAAACGACATGTGTTGCAGGGTCTTGAGGGGGAAACGGCAACAAGTTGGCCAATCTTAAGGCCCGTGACACCTTCACCAAGGGCTACGATGTGGCCGGACACTTCGTGACCAAGAACCATCGGTTCGCGCAGCTTGATCGCACCAAAACCGCCGTGATTGTAATAGTGAAGGTCAGACCCACAAATTCCACCGGTGGCCATAGCAATCTGGACTTCTCCCGTCCCCGGCGCAGGCATGCCGCCTTCAGAAATTCGGAGATCTTTGGGTGCGTGGATGACGATTGATCTCATATCAAGCGGCCTTTGACTGTTGTGGTTCACGGTAGATCAGCAGTAATGGTAGCCCGTAAAGCGTTGGATATCGTCGTTAACAGCTCGCTGTCTTGACAACAAATGTTAACGGTAACATGCTGAATTTCAGAAGAATTGTCGAGACGAAAAGGAATACCAAATGAGCACGGCACTATTTGATCTGACAGGCAAGCGCGCCCTCATCACAGGATCGTCGCAGGGGATCGGATTTGCCTTGGCCAAAGGGCTATCAGCCGCTGGTGCGAGCATCGTTCTTAATGGGCGCGATGCCGCGAAGCTTGATAAAGCGGCTGACGCATTGCGCAATGAAGGTGCCGTTGTTGATGTGCTCGTTTTTGACGTCACAGATCATCTCGCAGTCAAGGCAGCGGTTGATGGTTTTGAGGCTGAAACAGGCTCCATCGACATCCTTGTGAACAATGCTGGGATGCAGCATCGCACAGCGCTTGAGGATTTCCCAGCAGATGCGTTTGAGCGGCTTTTGCAAACCAATATCGCCTCTGTTTTCCATGTTGGTCAGGCCTGTGCTAACCACATGATAAAGCGCAAGGCGGGTAAGATCGTGAACATCGCATCGGTGCAAACGGCCCTCGCGCGACCCGGTATTGCACCCTACACCGCGACCAAAGGCGCGGTCGCAAACCTGACCAAGGGGATGGCGACGGACTGGGCGCAGTACGGCCTAACGTGTAATGCGCTGGCACCTGGATATTTTGATACGCCATTGAACGCTGCCTTGGTTGCTGACCCAGACTTTAGCGCATGGCTTGCCAAACGCACCCCGGCTGGGCGTTGGGGTAATGTCGAAGAACTTGTCGGCGCGTGTATTTTCCTCAGTTCAGATGCGTCAACTTTTGTGAACGGGCATTGCCTGTTTGTGGATGGTGGTATTACGGCGTCATTGTAATGAACTACGTTGTTATGGGTGTGTCTGGCTGTGGGAAATCGGTCATTGGGGCTAGTTTTGCCCAAGCAGTTGGCGGGGTGTTCATTGATGGTGATGATCTCCACCCTGCGTCGAATGTTGCGAAGATGGGATCTGGTATTCCGCTGACAGACGACGACCGCGCGCCTTGGTTGGCAGACGTCGGGCGTGCATTTATTGGGCGTGAAGGTCACGTCGTGATTGGCTGTTCTGCTTTGAAACGCAGTTATCGCGACATTATTCGCAAGATGGCGGGCGATCCGGTGACGTTTCTTCATTTGCACGGTGAAAAAGAGGTGATCGCGGCGCGCATGACTTCGCGTACTGGTCACTTTATGCCGCCTTCCTTACTCGACAGCCAGTTTGCCACCTTGGAACTACCGCAGAGCGATGAATTGGCTGTCACAGTGGATATCGACCAAACACCAGCTGCGATCATCACAAAGCTTGTCGCGCGCTGCGCAAAGGAGACGATATGACAATCAAAGTAGCGTTGATCGGTGCGGGGGCGATGGGCAGCGCTATTGGGGCCAGATTGGTCGCGACTGGGCAGACAGTCAGTGTGTTTGACTTGGACCAGAAAAAAGTGGCTGACCTCGTGGCAAAAGGTGCTGTTGCCTCAAGCTCTGCGTCAGAGGCAGCAGCGATTTCTGATTATGTGATTGTCAGTCTGAACAGTCCTCAGATTGTTGAGCTTGCAGTTTTTGGAGCAGGCGGTGTCGCCGATGGCGCCAAGCCTGGCACACTGATTATCGACATGTCTTCGATTGATCCTGATGCCACAAAAGATCTTGCCGCAAGGGCCGCGAAGATAGGTCTGCGCTGGGTCGATAGTCCATTGTCAGGCGGTGCGCCGAAAGTCGTGAACGGAGAGCTGACCCTGATGGCCGGTGGGTCTGAGGTGGATTTTCATGATGCACACAATGTCCTGCAACATCTGGCGGCGAACTACACACACATGGGGCCAGTAGGGGCGGGGCAAACGACCAAACTGATTAATCAGGTTCTGTGTGGATTGAATTTTTTGGCTGTGGCAGAGGCGACACAACTTGCGTTGGATGCGGGAGTTGATGCCGCAAAAATTCCAGTAGCCCTAAAAGGTGGCCGTGCTGATAGCGCAATTTTGCAAGAATATATGCCACGCTTTGTGACCAAAGATTATCGTCGCACGGGACGGATCGACAATATGGTCAAAGACCTGAACGGGGCGCAAGATTTGGCGCGACGCACCAACACGCCAATGCCGATGACGGCAATCTGCGCAGAGGTGCATCGCTTGCTCACTTCGGCTGGATTAGGTGGTGAAGATCAGGCTGCGTTGATGGAATACTTTGAAGGTCCAGCCAAATTACCTGATTAAGTCGATGGCTAATAGCATCGCGTCATTCAAGTGCGTTGTGTAGACGAAAGGAGGCTGCCCAAATTGTTAGTATTTCCAGTACTTATGGCGGGTGACAGCGTCATGCGACAGGGTCTGACAGATCACACCGATCTCAAAGCCGTGGTGTTTAGTTTTTATAAACAAAGCGCTGAAGGCACGCTTTATAACGATCCGCATATACAATCCACATTTGTTGAAAGTTGCTAATTTCGGTTCACAGTCGCAGACGTTGTCACCGAAGTTGGACCAACGACAGCTTTGTAATTAACTAAAATGCAGAGGCCTTGTGGATTGCTTCACACAGCGCCAAAATGATTTTCTCTGAAGGGCCAAATTATGACGCTTAAGACTGAAACCCGCTATGCCATTGATCCTGCGACCGCCAAGACCCTTGATACAGATGGGCTGCGCGCGCACTTCCATAAAGATGGGTTGTTTGAAGCGGGTGAAATCAATCTGGTTTACACTCATTATGACCGTTTGATCCTTGGTTCTGCTGTTCCTGCGGGTGCGACTTTGACGCTGGATCATATGGCTGAAACGGGTACCATGAATTTCCTTGATCGCCGCGAAATGGGTGTTCTGAATATCGGTGAGGCGGGCACTGTCAGTGTTGGCGGTGAAACCCACACACTCGAAAACGGAGAGCTGCTGTATATTGGGATGGGCGCTGGCAAAGTTGATTTTGCAGGCGCTGGTCGATTCTACATCACCTCGTCGCCTGCACATCGCACCTGTCCAACCAAGTTGATCAAACCATCCGACGCGCGGCGCGTGGAACTCGGTCGTCGTGAGACCGCGAACGAGCGTGTGATCATCCAATTTTTGCATCCAGAAGTATGCGAGACCTGCCAGCTTTCTATGGGGTATACGCAGTTCCAGCCGGGGAACGTGTGGAATACGATGCCCGCCCATACCCATGATCGCCGGATGGAAGCCTATCTCTATTTCAACGTACCTGATGACGCCCGGGTGTTCCACTTTATGGGCAAACCCGAAGAAACACGCCACCTCGTCATGGCAAATGAAGAGGCTGTGATTTCACCGCCTTGGTCGATCCATTGTGGTGCTGGCACGGCGGCCTATACCTTTTGTTGGGCGATGGCTGGCGATAATGCGGACTTCACCGATATGGATATGGTCGCAATGGATGTGCTGCGATGAACCCGTTTTCGCTTGCTGGACAGACAGCGCTTGTCACTGGTGCCAACACAGGAATCGGACAGGCGATTGCAGTGGCCATGGGGCGTGCGGGCGCGCATGTGATCTGCGCCGGACGGTCTGCTTGTGACGAGACGGTTGCGATGATTGAAAGTGCGGAAACACTTAGGCTCGATTTCGCTGATCCAATGGCAGCGCGGGACGTGTTTTCAAACACCAAGGTCGATGTTCTCGTAAACAATGCAGGAATCATCCGTCGTGCCGATAGTGTTGATTTTACCGAAGCCGATTGGGATGCCGTCATGGATGTGAACCTTAAGGCCGTGTTTTTTACCTGTCAGGCATTTGCGAAAGCCGCACTTCTGCGTGGCGGTGGTAAGGTTGTTAACATCGCGTCATTGCTTTCATTTCAGGGCGGCATCCGCGTTCCCAGTTACACCGCGTCTAAACATGGCGTTGCTGGGCTGACAAAAATATTGGCGAATGAATGGGCTGCGCAAGGCATCAACGTAAACGCCATTGCACCGGGCTACATCGAAACCAACAATACAGAGGCGTTGCGCGCTGATCCTGTGCGCAACGCAGCGATCTTAGAACGTATTCCAGCGGGCCGTTGGGGTCAGGCGCAAGACAT